>CBHWBX010000149.1:0-9323 GCA_966111935.1 uncultured Gemmatimonadaceae bacterium | reverse complement strand
GCTCTCCCACCACGTCCGATTTCCCTGCTGCGAGCCGGTCGTCGGTGATTCGGCGAATTGAGAGTTTTTCATCGGCTGACCTGTGATTCTGGCGCGAGGGAAACCGGCGCTGGCGACGATCGATCGAGAGCCTTGCGACGGCGGGTCGAACACATGGGTGCGATCGGCATCAGGCGCGCGTCGAGGATGACCACGCGCGCGCCGGAACGAGCAGGCGAGCCCCAATCACTCCGAAGACGGCACGCGCTTCATTCCGAAGCGTCGTCGAGCTCGCCAACGCCAAGAGGGCAAAGCCCGCGGAGTAGAGGAGGCCGACGAGGAAGAAGCTACTCCAGCTCGCAGGGCTGAGTGGAGAGGTGGCGATGACGAGTCCCGTCGTGACTGCGGCGGCCTTCAACGACTCGACGAGCATCCGGCGACGGTCCTCGGCGCTGAAGGACACCGTCTCGAGAATCGCGCCAAGATAGGTGTGCAGTGGGTAGAGGAGGATGGCTACGACCGGCGCCAGGATCGCACCCGCCACTCCGAAGAACTTCGTCCCAACGATGAGTGCCATGACGGACAGCACCGCCTGAACCACCATCCCCCGGCTGATGCGCCCGAAATGGCCGAACGACATGCCGACATTCGTCAGGCTGGCCGAGGTCATCGTGACGGCGAGGGCGAGCGCGAGCAGCAGGTTTTACGACTGGCCAAGGAAGGGCGTCTGCGGCACCCAGATGTGCACGAACTCGGCGTTCAGGCTGATCAAGCCGCCGAGCAGGAAGCCGAGCGTCCAGAGACAGATGGTGACCAGCCGCAGAACGACGGCGGCGGCGCGCCGGCTGTCCTGACTCGCGACAAGGTGCGCGAGGGTCGGCTGGAGCGAGACGACGAGCTGGTTGATCAGCTCGCGTCCGTAGTCGAACGCCTTCTTGGTGATCACGAGGGACACGAGCGCCTCGGGCGAGACGAACCGTGCGACGATGACGCTGTCGAGATTCGCCGCGCCGATCGATGCGGTTCGGCCGAAGAACGTGAGCGAGAGGGTGCCGATGATCTCGCGTACGTTCGCGATCGAGAACCTGAGCGCGATGCGCTCGGCGCGAAGGCGGAGGAAGAGGTAGGTGAGCTGAAGCGACGCGAGAAGCGCCCCGTTGACGAACATCGGAATCGAGATGCCGTCGACTCCATATCCCCGTCCGAGCAGAAAGACGGAGAGCACCGGGGAGGCGATGTTCGCAAACAGCACGATCGAGCCTGTGCCGACGCTGCTCTGCAGCCCCTGATTGACCGCCGCGACCGAGAAGGAGAAGAAGCTGAGGCTGGTGCCGGCAACCGCAAACGCCAGCGTGCGAGCGATCATGGCGCGGTCGGCCGGCGTCTCGATGTGCAGCAGCCCCGGGACGTAGCCGCGAACGGCCAAGCCGATCGAGAGCACCGTCAGCGCGATGACGCCGCTGACCGCCAGCCCACCGCTCACATAGGTCCGCAGTGCATCGAACTCGCGCCGCGCGTAGTACTGGGCAACGCGCTGCTGCAGAATCGTCGTGAGGCCCGGATCGATCGAGACGAGCAGGCTTAGGAAATAGCCGGTCGACAGCCAGTACCCGTAGGTACGCGTCGGGATGTACCGGAGGTAGAGCGGGACGAGGGCGAATCCAGCAACGGTCGCCACGACCAGCATCAGGTACCGGAATACGACGTTGAATCTCGCCGTCGCGGAGCGCGGACGGTCGCGTCTAAGCCAGTTCAGCAGCACAGCGAGGGGATGAAAAAAGCCGTCGCGCGACGTCAGTCGCGCGCCATATCATGCCGGCGACGCAATTGCGGAAGCGAGCGTGCCTTCGCGTCGGCCAAGGTACGCATGAATTCCTGCACGTCGGGAGAGGCGGCGGTGCCTCCACGAACGAGCAGCTCCGAGATGAGTGCGAGGATCGCTCCAAACGCCGCGCCGAGCGCGACTCCAACCAGGCCCATCCGCAATCTTCCGCGGGGCTCCGGCGTCGTCGACACCTCCGGCTGCTCGATCGGGGTGATGACCGGGGTATTTCGGACCTCGCGCATGCGCACGTCCTCGTAGGACTGCATGAGCGAGGTGTAAATGGCCTGACGCAGTCCCAGGTCGCGCTGGAGCCGGTCGCGCTCGAACCCGAGCTCGGGCGACCCGCCCAGCTGGCGGTTTTCGCGCAGGAACATCTGAAAACGATCTTCCGCCGCCCGAAGGTCGGTGCGAGCGACCTCGAGCCGGTTTTCGATGAAGGCCCGCTCCGCGGATGCCTGACTCTGCCGCACCTGGAGATTGAAATCGTTCACACCGGCGATCAGCCGCTGCGTGATCGCCAGGGAGACGCTCGGCCACCGGGTCACGACCGAGAAGCCAACCACACCGGTCGTTTTCGACACGGAGGTCGAGATGGCATCACCCAGACGGCGAACACCGTCTTCCTGTAGTGCTCGGCGATCGGCCTCTTTCATTCGGAACAGGCTGGCGAAGGTCATTCGCTTTCCGCCTTCTTCCGCCACCGTGAACGTGTCGTTGACGATGGGTTGCAGCAGCACGCGCGACTTCAGCAACGCCGAGTAGAAGTCGGGTGATTGTGTGGCGCCCTGCGATCCGCCGGGAAGCGACACCCCGAACTGGCCGGCAAGCGAGGCCAGGCCACTGCGGCTGGCATCTACGCCCTGCGGGATGAACGTCGCCGACGCGCGGTACATCGGAGCCCGCCAGAACACCGCGAGCGAAGCGACGAGTCCGCCGATGATCGCCCAGCGGACGACGCGCCACCGGTGCCGAATCAGCACCGTCATCACCGCGAAGAGCGAAACTCCGGGCGACTCCAGGTCCTCGTCGATCACCCAGGTGGGGTCCGACCGCTTTACATCCGCATTCATTCGCTACTCGATTGAGAACTTGCCGCGAAGGCTACGAGGGGTGCGAACGATCGCGGTCCCACCCATCAGAACATGGGAAGGTAAGATGAAGCACAGCAACGTCAATGCTGATCAGGAGTTGGCCGTTGCTGCGAGAGCTACGGCCGAGGACCGCTCGCGTCCAGAAGCTCGTTGAGGGTATTCCAGACCCGTTCCGACGCCCGATCGTCCTGGTACTGATGGACGAGATCCCGAAGGAAAGCGCGCTCAGCCTGGTACCACGCCGGCTCTTCGAGCGCGCGCTCGAGGGCCGTCTCGAACGACGCCTGGTTCCGCGCCTTGGGGCCGGCCGTCCAGCGATCATAGGGCTCCAGAACGAAGCCCCGGTCCGTCCGGTACCGCTCGAAGTCGATCGGGCAGAAAACCATCGGACGGTCGAGCAGCAGGAAATCGAGACACACCGAGGAGTAGTCGGTCAACAGCACCGACGCCCCGTTGAGGAGCTCATAGACGTCACAGCCCTGCGCCTCGAGATCGGCATCCCGCAGCAGGAGCATGTTTCGAAGACGATTCCGCGTCATGAAATCCACCATGGCGCGCTCGTCGTGCGGATGCGGCTTGACGATCAGCTTGCATCCGACCTTATCGAGAAACCGGTCGAAGGTGTCGGGCGAGAAATTCTCGAGGCCAAACGGGTTGTCGTCCGCGGCGTCCGCGTTGCCGGTGTTCGGCTCGCGGAAGGTCGGCATGAAGAACGCGATCCTCGCGTTCCGCACGGCATCGCCGAAGATGCTCGCGAGCCGCGCGGGCCCGTCGGCCCGGAACAGGAAGTCGTTTCGCGGGGCGCCGGTGACCACGAACTTTCGCGGATCGGTCGCGAGGCAGGCGCTGAGGGTCGTCGTGTACGAGGCGCCGTACGAGATCGCGTGATCGACCCGGCGCCAGAGGTCCTCGAGCGGCCGCTTCCGGTTCTGCCGCTCGAGAAAGGCGACTCCCTTCATGGGGAAGCCGTGCCAGAGCTGGACCGAGATGTGGCGGCGCGTCGGCTTCACCGAGTCGTGCGTCGACACGATCATCCGCGCCGACGCGAAGAGCCGATGCTCGTTCGTGAACCAGGCGAAGTCTCGCTCGCTCATCGGCGGACGCTTGTATAGAACGACCTCGCGCCCGCGGGCGGCATCCCCGGCGAACTTGTGCAGCGCGAAGCAGTTGCTCCCCGAAAACGACTCGTGCATCAGGACGATGCGATCGGTCCGGATGGGGGTCGCCGCGGCAATCGCTTTGCGCGCCGACGCGTGCGCTATCCGACGCAGCACGTTCCGCCCGCGACCGGAGAGTGGTGACCGACGATCCTCACAGCTCACCCTTCCCGTCGCGGAGCTTCACGAGAACTTCGTTCAACAGCGACGACGATGTGCCCTTCGTGTACGGGAAGTACACGATGCGGACGCCCACGCTTTTGAACTGCTCGTCGAGCGCCTGCCACCGTTCGCTCTGATACCAGTCGTCGCCGACGAACATCACATCGAACTTGAGCTTCTGCCACGCCTCGAACTTGTCGAGGGTCTCCTGCGGCACCACGGCATCGACGTAACGGATCCCGCGGACGATCTCGAGTCGTTCCTGGAACGGAATCACGGAGCGCTTCAACTTGTACGAAACCAGCTCGTCGGTCGTGACGCCGACGATCAGCTTATCGCACATCGCCTTCGCGTTCCGGAGAACGTTCAGGTGACCGATGTGAAAGAGATCGTACACACCGCTCGTGTAGCCGACGATCATATGTATGTGAGGAGGTTTTCCCGCGGGCGGGCATGAAGGTGTCGGCCGCGATCCGACCGACACCGGACCAGAAGGCAGCTTCGGTCAGTCCGATTCGACGCCGAGCACGGCGAGATTGAAGTTAAGCCAGCGATCCATCGGCGTCAGCCGCTCCGGACCCGGGAAGATCCGCTCCAGCGCGACCGGGAAGCCCACTTTTCGCCGATCGATGATCGCCGACGGGACGCGATCGCGGAACACCCGCTTGAGCGGCGCTTTCACGATGCCGTCCGCCATCCGGTATGCGAACGGGACGCCGGCCATCCGCTCGACGAGCGGGTGATGATCGACGAACGGCACGCGCGCCTCGACGGCACTGAGCATCGTCGAGTTGTCGAGGCGGCGCAGGAGACCGTGGAGATGAGCGATCTGGAAAAAGCGGGCGACGGTGCCGAGCGGATCCGCGACGTTCAGGAACGGCGCAAGCGCGTCCTCGACGATCTCCGGGTCGGCGTACGAGCCGTAGGCATACAGGCGTGTGAATGCCTCGATGTCCCACTGCGGGGCTTCCGCTGCCCACCGGAAGATTCGGTCGTACCCGAAGAAGAGCTCATCGGCGCCCTCGCCGCTCAACACGACCGAGTTCTCCGTCTTCACGGCCTGGGTCATCTTGTGCAGCAGGACCTCGTTCGGGACCGACAGCGGCTCGCGCCGGCGCTGAATCATCTCGCGCGCGATCTCCTGGAACTCCCCGTACTGCATGAGCACTTCGTGGTGATTGCTGTGGATGTGCTCAGCCGCAATGCGTCCCCATTCGAATTCGTTGTCGTCGGGGAAGCCGACCGTCCAGGTGTGCGGCTGCTCGGCCAGAGCCGCGACGAGGGTGCTGTCGAGCCCACCGCTGAGATAAGAGCCCACGGGCACGTCGGACATCAGCCGGTCGCGGACCGCGTCCTCGACGAGCGCGCGAAGCTCCTCGTCGCTCGGCGGGTCCTGCGGGCCCTCGGGCAGCTCCCAGTACCGGTGGAAGCGTCCGTCCGCGAAGTAGTGCCCCGCGGGAAACATCTCGATGCCGGCGTACAGGGTCCGCCCGTTGAAGAAGGTGCGGAGCTTCCGATACTGCCGCACGCCGATCGGATCGAACGCCGGCGTTCCGTGCAGGGCCAGCACCGGGCTCAGCTCCGAGGCGAATGTCAGCTCGGTCGGCGTGCGCCGCACGTACAGCGGCTTGACGCCCAGGCGATCACGCGCCGCGAACACCTCGTTCGTCTGCCGATCGAGGATCACGAACGCGAACATGCCGTTCAGCCACTCGAGACAAGCCGCCCCGTGCCGCGCGAACAGCTCGAGGAGCACTTCGGTGTCCGACGTCGTGCGCAGCGACAGCCCGTGCCGGCGCGCGAGCTCGGCATGGTTGTAGATCTCGCCGTTGTAGACCATCAGATACCGGCCGTCGGCGGAGTAGAAGGGCTGGTTGCTCCGCGTTTCGAGGTCGACGATCTTCAGCCGGGTGTGCCCCAGACGGGCGCTCTGGTGCGCCGCCGTACCCTGGGCATCGGGTCCGCGGTGGTTCAGGAGACCCAATGCCGAAGAGAATTGGGATTCTGAAACGCGCGGGCTGTCAGTGAAGAGAATGCCGCACATGGCGTCGGGGGCTGAATAGGAACGTGCGTTGGCCGATCGCGAGGAAAGGTAGCGATGAGTCGACGCGATGCGCGGCCCGTCCGCGCCGGATGCGATTGACTCCGCCTGAACAATCGGCCTGTTTTCTAGACCAGCGTCGCTTGGCGCTGCGAGTATTCGACGAAGCCCCGCTTTCGATATGCCAAACGCGCTGATTACTGGGATTACTGGTCAAGACGGATCGTACCTTGCGGAGTTCCTCCTCGCCAAGGGCTACGTGGTCCACGGAATCGTCCGGCGGGCATCGACGTTCAACACCGCGCGGCTGGACCACCTCTATCACGATCCGCACGAGCCGGGAGGACGCCTGTTCCTCCATCACGGCGACCTGGCGGATGGGACCGGGCTGCGGCGTCTGATCGAGCAGGTGCAGCCGGACGAGATCTATCATCTCGGCGCGCAATCGCACGTCCGGGTGTCGTTCGACCAGCCGGAGTACACCGCCGACGTAGTCGGCCTGGGTGCGCTGCGGCTGTTCGAGTCGGTTCGCGACTACGTGCAGCGCACGGGCAAACCGGTCCGCGTCTATCAGGCCGGGTCGTCGGAGATGTTCGGCGCGGCGCGGCCGCCGCAAAACGAGAGCACGCCCTTTCATCCGCGAAGCCCGTACGCCGTGGCGAAGGTTTCCGCGCACTGGTTCGCGATCAACTATCGCGAGAGCTACGGTCTCTTCATCTCGAACGGCATTCTCTTCAATCACGAGTCGCCGCGTCGAGGCGAGACGTTCGTCACGCGCAAGATCACGCGCGCGGTCGGACGCATTCGGCACGGCCTGCAGCGCGAGCTGTATCTGGGAAATCTGGACGCGCGCCGGGATTGGGGCTTTGCCGGCGACTATGTCCGCGCCATGTGGATGATGCTGCAGCATGGCCAGGCCGACGACTTCGTCGTTGCGACCAACGAATCGCACTCGGTGCGCGATTTCGTCGAGCTGGCGTTCGCGCGCGCGGGGCTCGACTGGCGTGAGCACGTACGGCAGGATCCGCGGTACCTGCGTCCGGCGGAGGTCGATCACCTTCTTGGCGACGCGACGAAGGCGCGCGAGCAGCTCGGCTGGCAGCCGACGACGTCGTTCCGCACGCTCGTCGACATGATGGTCGACCACGACATGGCGCTCGCCGAGCGTGAGCGCGTGATGCGCGAGCACGGCGGCCCGGAGCGACTGGCTTCGGACGAGCTGGCCGGGACCTGGACGACGCAGCATGCGTCACGATAGCCGCATCTTCGTCGCCGGCCATCGCGGGCTCGTTGGCTCGGCGATTCTGCGGCGGCTCGAGCGTGGCGGCTACCAGCAGCTCCTGACGCGCGGACGGTCCGAGCTCGATCTGGAAGACATGCGCGCCGTCGACGCGTTCTTCGCAGCCGAGCGTCCGGAGTACGTGTTCCTGGCCGCCGCGAAGGTCGGCGGCATCCATGCGAACAACACGTATCCGGCGGACTTCATCCGGAACAATCTCGCGATTCAGCTCGCGGTCATCGAAGCGGCGCGCCGTCACGGCGTCCGGAAGCTGGCGTTTCTCGGCAGCAGCTGCATCTATCCGAAGCACGCCCCGCAGCCGATGCGCGAGGAACATCTCCTGACGGGCACCCTCGAGCCGACGAATCAGCCGTACGCGATCGCGAAGATCGCCGGCATCGAGCTCTGTCGCGCCTACAACCGCCAGTTCGGGACGAACTACTTCGGCGTCATGCCGACGAATCTGTACGGGCCGGGCGACAACTTCGATCTGCAGAACAGTCACGTGCTCCCGGCGCTCATTAGAAAGTGCTATGAGAGCAAAGCGGCGGGCAGCGACTCGCTCACCGTCTGGGGCACGGGGAGCCCTCGGCGCGAATTCCTCTATGTGGACGATCTCGCCGACGCGTGCGTCTTTCTCATGGAGAAGGATCTTCCGCGCGACCTCGATCTCGTGAACGTCGGGTACGGCGAAGACCTCACCATTCGCGAGCTCGCGCAGCTCGTGCAGGAAGTCGTCGGCTTCGAGGGGAAGCTCGTCTTCGACGCGAGCAAGCCCGACGGCACGCCGAGGAAGCTTCTGGACTCGACGCGAATTCGCGAGGCCGGCTGGCAGCCGCAGGTCTCGTTGCGCGAGGGCATCGAAAGAACGTTCGACTGGTTTTTGAACAACGCCGGCGCGGCATCCCCGGATCGCCGGTAGCCGCACCGAGCGTTAGATTGTCGGAGCCCGCGAATCGGCCGGGGCTCCAGTGTCGGTCAATTCCCGTCCTTCATCTCGCTTGGAGTAGTTGCATCGATGAGAGTCCTAGTTACCGGTGGCGCAGGCTTCATTGGAAGTCATCTCGTTCGTTATCTCGTCGACCGCGGAGACGAGGTGATCGTCCTTGATGATCTGCGTCGCGGTAACAAGATGGACGCCGTTTCACGGGCGAGCGCCACGCTCGTGAAGGGTGACATTCGCGATGCCGATCTCGTCTCGAAGGTCACGAAGGGATGCGAGATCGTCTATCACCTCGCGGCCGTTCTCGGCGTCGATGCCGTGGCGGACAATCCCCTCGAGACGATGGAGGTGGAAGTCGTGGGCATGCGGAACCTCGTCGACGCATGCACCTATCACGGCATCCCCAAGATCGTCTATGCGTCGACGAGCGGCGTGTACGGCAAGCGGGCGATGGAGACGGCGGTGACGGAGACGGTCATTCCGTCGCCCAGCTCGAGCGATGCGATCGCCAAGCGCTTCAACGAGATCTACCTCGCGGCCGCTCGCCAGGAGCGCGGACTGCATTCGATCTCCGCGCGCTTCTTCAACGTGTACGGACCGCGCCAGGACGAGCGCATGGTGTTGCCCCGGTTCGTCGCGCAGGCGTGCAGGAACGAGCCGATCACCGTGTACGGTACCGGACGTCAGACGCGCGATTTCACCTATATCGGTGATTGCGTGCACGCGCTGGTCCTTCTTGGCGACACCGTCTCGGGATGCGAGATCTTCAACATCGCGCGCGGCGAAGACATTTCGATCCAGCAGGTGGCGGAATTCGTCAAGGAGTTCTTCGGGAGCGAATCGACG
>CBHWBX010000148.1:0-9331 GCA_966111935.1 uncultured Gemmatimonadaceae bacterium | reverse complement strand
CGCAGGTCGGCGGCCGGCGCGTCGGGGTAGAGCTCGATGCGCAGATCGGCTGCGGCGATGGCCGGCTGCGGTGCGTCGGCGAACCGCCGGTACCGCCGCTCGTACGCCGACTGTCGCCGCCCCACCGCGCGCAGCTCGGGGTTCGCGTTCAGGACGCTCGTGTTGTAGAAGACGAAGCCGCCCAACGCGAGGCCGATCGCCGTCGCCGAGCCGGCCACCCGCGCCGTCGGGCCGCGGAACCGCGCGCGTGCATGCGCGATGCGACGTCGCACCCCCGGCTCGCGGCCGCGCACCCAGAAGAGGCGCGCGACCACCGCCAGCAGCAGCGCCCACGCCGCCCAGTACAGCTTGAACCAGACGAACGGGCGGAGGAACGGGCCGAAGCCGTTCATATCCGAGTACGTCCAGCGGGGGCCGCTGTCGTAGACCGCGAGATACGGGAGCCCCAGCGGCCCGGCGAGCAGGCTGAGCACGCACGCCGCGAACGCGACGAGGTGACCGACGTACTTCTGGTTCACGAGCACGTGCACCGTCATCGCCGCCACGGCGAGGAGGACGTCGTTGAGGAGATTGAGGCCGAAGAGCACGCGGATGTACAGCCCGAGCTCGTAGCGATGGTAGCCCTGCAGCGTCTGGAGCAGGATGCCGCCGACCATCAGCGCCGCGTGGACGGTCACGATGATGGCGACGAGCGCCACGAACCGACCCGCCAGCGCGATGCCGGTAGGCACCGGCGCGGCGTCGGCCATCTCGGCCGCCCCCACCTCGCGGTCCTTCCACACCAGCTCCCCCGCGTAGAGCGCGATCACCAGCCACGGGATGAGCGTGCTCCGCTCCGACAGTACCTTCGCGACCACGAGATGCGTGACCGGCCAGGTGGACGTGTCGAACACGGTGTCCCCGACGTTCCACCCCCAGAGCAGCACGAGGCCGATCGCCCCGACGAGCATCACCTGGAATGCGCGCCCCGACACCACCGCGGCCAGCGCCCGACGTGCGACGGCGAGGGTGTGTCGCGCCCGGGGGGGGGGCCCGACCCCGCCGGCGAGCGCCGGCACCGCCACCGGCCACGGTCGCTCCGTCGGCGCCTCGACGAGCGCACGTCGCCCGGCGCGCCGGCGGCCGCCCCCCTCGACGTGCACGAAGCGGAACCGGCGATGGAGCACGGCGAGCACGCCCGACGCGATCGCGAGCCAGAGCACGCGGTTCCACAGCATCGCCGCCGGGAAGCCGATGAGCCGCGTGTTCCGCTCGGCCGCCGTCCAGTAGCGCGTCATCCCCTCCAGCGCGTTGATCCCGAGCGGGTCGGCGACCACGGAGACGACCGGGTTCCCGATGGCGCTCCAGTAGTTGGCGGCGACGATGTAGCCGATGAAGACACCGGCCGCGCCGAAGTACACCGGGATCGCCTGCCGGACGAGCGTGGCGGTCGAGAACAGGATCGCGCCGCCCCCCCCGGGGTTGGGCCCCCCGTCCGCCCACGCCGCAAAACCCCCCCCCCGGCCAGCGGCGCGAGCTGAAACGCGCCCCCGGGTGGATGCACACATACGGCGCGCGCACGAGAAAGGGCGCGGCCTCCGCGACCTCGCGGCGATCGGGCTCGCCAACTTCGAGCTCGAGCTCGTACCCCAAGCTCGGCCATCCGACGCCGGCGCCGAGTGCGCACAGCCGCTCGACCTCGGTGCCATGCGTCGGCCAGCGGACGAGAGTGAGATCGCCGAACGAGCCTTCACGCACTTCATCGAATGCGATCGTGCATCGCGCGCCGAGCAGGGCGACGAATTCGTTGATGTGTGAGCCGCTGCCGTGCAGCTGCACCGCGAGGTCGAAGCGTCGCGAGCGCATCTCTTCGAGAAAGGCGGCGAGGCGCGCGGTGTCGAGCTCGCGCTCGGGAATCCCGGGGAAGCCAGGGAACTCCACGAAGTCGTCGACATACCGTGGCAGACGTCCGGCGAGCTCGCGCGCCCACGGCAGCCCGACGAGCGTGACGTGCGCGGTTGGATACTTGGCGCGCAGCGCGCGGAGGGCCGGCACGGCACACAGCATATCGCCGAGATACAACGCGCGCACGACGACGATCGACATCGTCGCATCGTCGCGCGTGCGCTTGTTAGTAAACTCTAATGTACGTCCATGCCCCTGCGTCATTCATGACATCCGGCGAGAGGGGCCGCGACGCTTGCAAGTGCCAGACCGGGGTGAGGTACTCCACATGCTTCGAGCGCCAATGTGGAAAGCTCGGACGCGGCACGTCGCCTGCGTCGTCCGCGGCGGCATATGCGCGCGCGCGAGCCACGGCTCTGGTCCGATGACGCGGGAGCGAGCTGGAGTCGCGTCGGTCGTCTCGTCGATGTGAATGCGATCGCACAGACCGTGATGGTTCAGCTCACCGGCGGCGTCTTTCTCACCGGTTTCGCACTCGCGCTCGGCGCGGGACCGCTGACGATCGGCGTCATCGCCGCCATTCCGCTCGCGACGAAGGTCGCGCAGTTGTTTCTCTCCTGGTGGATCGAGCGCTCCGGACACTGGGCCGGCGCGGCGCTCGCCGGCGCAGCGGTATCGCGGCTCTCGCTGCTGCTCGTGCCGGCCATCGTCACGCTGTCCGCGCTCGGCGGTGCGCGCCTCACGCTGTTCGTGGCCGTGCTCGCGCTGTCGTCCCTTGCCGCCGCGGTGTACGAGCTCGCGTTTCTCACCTGGATGGCCGAGCTGATTCCGGAACCCTTGCGCGGCGTGTTCTGGGGCCTCCGCGGCCGCAACGCGGGACTTGTCGGAATCATCGCGTCGATCATCGCGGCATTGACGCTCGATCGCGACGGCATAGGCTCGAGCGCAACATTGACGCGACTCGGGATCGTCTTCGCCGCCGGCGCCTTCGTCGGATGCCTCGGCATCGGGTTCGCCGCGCAATTGCCGCCGCCGCGCCGCAAACACAGCCGCGATCACCAGCACAAGCTCGGCCGAGTCCTCGCCGCGCCGCTGCGCGACGCGAATTTCCGGCGTTTTCTCGGATTCAGCGGGCTATGGAGCTTTTCCGCCGGATGGATGGCTCCCTTCTATATGGTCTACATGCTCGAGCAGCTGCACCTGTCGTTTCTTGCCGTGACGCTGTTTACCGCACTCACGAACGTGCTCATGGCGACGACGCAAACGCATTGGGGCAGACTCGGCGATCATTTCGGAACGAAGCCGGTGCTGCGCATCGGCGGATATCTCATCACGCTCACGCCGCTGGTCTGGCTGATGACGAGTCCGGAGCGGCGCTGGCCGGTGGTGATCGTGCAGGTGCTGTCAGGAATCGGATGGAGCGCGTTTCACGTCAGCCAATCGAATCTTTCGCTGAAGCTCGCACCGGAGCGGCGGCGACCGTCGTATCTCGCCGCGTTCGGCGCGCTGACCGGCGTCGCCGAGGGCGCGGCGCCGGTGATCGCCGGCGCGGCGCTGTCGCTGATCGCCGCGGGGAAGGTCCCGAGCATCCCGGCGTTTCGCGCCATGATGGTCGCGCAGTTCCTGCTGTTCGCGGTGACGACCGTCATTCCGAGCTGGATCATCGAGCCGGACGGGCGCGCCGTCGGCCACCTGATTCGCGTGATGGCCCGTTTCAGGGCGATGGACGCGAGCCGCCCCGTCGCCCTGCTGTTCGAGCACGGCTATACACATCTGGCGCGGATCGCGGATCTGATCGCGAGGGAGTTTCCGCGGGATGCGGAGCCGATCTGAAAGGCTCGCGGGTCGCGACCCGCAAGTCCCGTCCTGACGGTGCGCTGGGTAAATTCCTCCCTGGCATGCGCACCACTCCCACCCTGCTCCTGCCGCTCGCGTTCCTCCTTGCGTGCGGCGGCGACAAGACCCAACCGAGCGCGAGTCTGACCAGCGTCCAGCCGCCGGCCAACGGCCGTGCGGAGTTCACGGCGCTGCCCGTCGACCTCACGCCGAGCGGTACGATCGAGCCGCTCGGGCATCTCGCGCCGGTGGGCCACACGCTGCCGACCGATCACGTCTATTACTATCCGATCGACTACGACCATCCGCCGGCGACGCGCGATACGATCTCGCGCACGGTCTACGCGCCGGCCGCGGGGACGCTCTTCTTCACGTTCCCGGGCACCGGCGGCGAGATGAAGCTGATGTTTCGCGCGACGACGAGCTTCTATTGGTACGTCGATCACGTCATCCCGCGCGGATCGCTCGCGCCGGGAACGTCGGTGAGCGCCGGTGAGCCAATCGGCCGGACGAGCCCGGGCGGGTCGATCGACCTCGGCGCGTTCGACATGAGCGCCGCGCCGCAGCCGTACGCCAATCCGAAGCGGTATCCGGACCAGACGAACTACACCGTCTCGCCCTTCCGGTACTACGTCGAGCCGCTGCGATCGCAGCTCTATGCGCGCCAGCGTCGGCTGTCGAACGCACCGCCCGACGCGCCGATCGCCTTCGACAAGCCGGGGCGATTGATCGGCAACTGGTTCGACGAGTCGCTCGCGAGCACGCCCGACGGCGCGAACGGACCGAGCGCCTGGCCGAAGCAGATCGCATTCGTGTACGACAATCGCGATCCCTCGCAGCCGCGCATCTCGATCGGCGGCTCACTGTCGTCGCCGTTCATCGGCACCGTTCCGGCCAACGCGCCGCGCTTCGAGGACGTGTCGCCGGCGAGCGGCAAGGTGATCTACAGTATTCGCTATACCGAGAGCACGAACGCGCAGTTCGGGCTGCTCATCGTGCAGATGCTCGCCGACGATCGCATCCGCATCGAGATCTTCGAGAACCCGCTCGCGACGAGCGCGGACTTCGACACCAACGCGCGCGTCTACGCGCGCTGACCCTTTTCGCATCCGATGTTGCTTCCCTTCTTCGCGGCGTTCCAGCTCGCCGCGACCGCGCCCCCGGTCGTCATCGAGCCGCGCACCTACAACGGCCGCGCGCGCGAGACGAACGTCGCGCCGCCGCGGACCGATACGACCATCGCCGTGGACGGCCGACTCGATGAGTCGGTCTGGCTGACCGCGGCGCGTCTCACCGGCTTTTCTCTCTACTCACCCGTCGACGGCCGGCCGGCGCCCGATTCGACCGACGTGCTCGTCTGGTACTCGTCGGACGCGATGTACTTCGGCATTCGCGCCTACGCCGATCCGAGCACCGTCGCGGCGACGCTCGCCGACCGCGATCGCATCTCGACGTTGATCCACCTCGACACCTTCCACGAGCGCAATCGCGCGTTCGTGTTCATCGTCAATCCGTTCGGCATTCAGGCGGACGGCATCCGCAGTGAAGGCACAGGCGGCGGGATGGGCGGCTCGACGGACCTGAGCGCCGACTTCATCTGGCAGTCGCGCGGACGTCTGACGGAGAACGGCTTCGAGGTCGAAGTGCGGATTCCCTTCCGCGTGCTGCGCTATCCCTCGGGCTCGTCGCCGCAGACGTGGGGTCTGCAGATCGATCGCCGCGTGCAGCGCAGCGGCTACGAAGAGACGTGGACGCCGGCGGTGCGCGCGTCGACGTCGTTCGTCTCGCAGAGCGGCACGCTCACCGGACTCACGGGGATGCATCACGGCCAGGTCGTCGAGCTGAATCCCGAGATCACGAACACGACCGTCGGCAGTCCGGGACCGGGCTCCGTCTCGCCGCAATGGCAGTACACGTCGAGCCAGCGCCTTGGCGGCAACGTGCGGTGGACGCTCGGCAGCAACTTCGTGCTCAACGGCACGGTGAAGCCGGACTTCTCGCAGGTCGAAGCCGACGCGACCCAGATCGCCGCCGACGAACGGTTCGCGCTCTCGTACGCCGAGCGTCGTCCGTTCTTCGTCGAAGGGTTCGACCAGTTCAACGTGCCGAACTCGCTCGTCTACACGCGCACGATCGTGCAGCCCGATGCGGCGATGAAGCTGACCGGCAAGGTCGGGCGCTCCGACGTCGCGCTCCTCTCGGCGTTCGACCGCGCGGTGTCGGGGACGAACGGCGCCCATCCGCGCGCGGACATCTTGCGTGTGCGCCAACAGTTCGGCGAGCAGTCGCAGGCGGGCTTTCTCTACAGTGAGCGCGTCGGCGCGGGCCGCTCGAATCGTGTGCTCGGCACGGACACGAAGATCGTCTTCGGGCGGATCTACTACGCGCAGCTCCAGGCTGTTGGAAGCCAGACGAAGGTCGGCGACGTCTCGAAGACGGCGCCGATGTGGGAAGCCGTCGTCGACGCGACGGGACGCGGCTACGGATTCCACTACAACCTCCTCGGCATCGCGCCCGATTTCCGCGCCGACAACGGCTTCGTCCCGCGCACCGGGATCGTGAGGCCGGGGATCAACCAGCGCTTCACCTGGTACGGCAAGCCGGGCGCGGTCGCCGAGCGATACCAGATCTTCGCGCAGCTGAGCGGGCTGTGGAGGTACGACGACTTCTTCGCCGCGAAATCGATTCTCGAGGATGGCTTCTCGTTCCAGAACACGCTGACACTGCGCGGCGGATGGAACGTCAGCGTGAGCCCGAAGATCGGCAGTTACGCGTTCAATCCGAGCGACTATCGCAACTACGCGAGCTTCACACCGTCGGATCGCATCTCCACGGGCGGCGCGACCTTCTCGGCGTCGACGCCGCAGTTCAAGCGCTTCGCCGCCTCGGCGGGAACGACGATCGCGAACGACGTCGACTTCCTCGAGACGTCGCCGATCCGCCGCTTCGACTACAACACCTCGCTCGATCTTCGTCCGAACGATCGCCTGCGCGTGAGCGCGACGTATCAGGCGTCGCAGTTCACTCGCCGCGCGACCGACGAACGGTCGGCGTTCTCGCGCATCCCGCGACTCAAGGCCGAGTACCAGCTCTCCCGTCCGATCTTCGTGCGCGTGGTGTCGCAGTACACGGCGACACAGCGTGAGGCGCTTCGCGATCCGCGCACCGGTGCGGTGATCACGATGGCGAATGGCTCGGCCTCGGTGCCGACGCAGAGCAACGTGCTGCGCACGGACTGGCTGTTCTCGTATCGCCCGAATCCGGGGACGGTGTTCTTCCTCGGGTACGGTGGAAGCATGAGCGAGGACGATCCGCTCGCCTTTCAGCGGCTGCGTCGGACGAGCGATGCGTTGTTCATCAAGGGGAGCTATTTGTTCCGGTTGCAGTAGTCGGCTGTCATCCCGAGGAGCGCAGCGACGATGGCGGGATGACACCATTCCCGGGGTGACGGTGTGGCGGGATGCTCCCGGCAATGCCAAGTTCATGGCAATTCGACCATGAACCCTCACCCCGGAGGCGCGGTGTTCCGCTTGAGAATTGCCGTTGCACTACTCCTTTCCCTGATCCTCCCCTCGACCGCGCGCGCGACGTGGTCGGTGATCGCTGTCGACATGAGCACTGGACGCGTCGTGATCGCGTCGGCGACGTGCGTGAATCGCGACGATGCGTTCCTCATGGGCATTCAGGCCGTCGTCGTGCCGGGCAAGGGCGTCGCGGCCTGTCAGGCCGGAGTCGACGGCACACATGCCAATCAGATGCTCGTCTACAATGAGCTGAAGAAGGGCACGGCGCCCGAGAAGATCATCGAGCTGCTGTCGGCCGATCCGGCGTTCCAGTCGCGCCAGTTCGGGATCGTCGATCTCACCGGACGCAGCGCCGGACACTCGGGGCTCACCAACGGCTACGTCACCCAGGACATTCAAGGTCAGGTTCCGGGGACGCGGATCTACTACTCGATCCAGGGGAACATCCTCCGCCCCGGTGAAGTCGTGCCGAACGCGGTGAAGGCGTTCCTCGCGACCACCGGCGCGCTCACCGATCGCGTGATGGCGGCGATGGAAGCGGCCGATGCCGCCGGCGGCGACAGCCGGTGCACCTGCCCCGCGCCGACGCCCGACAACAAGGGCATTCCCTGCGACGGGCGCACCGCGTACGTCTCGTACATCCTCATGGCCGAGAAGAACGACATCAGCGGCGACTCGCACAACAACGGCAAGTACGCGATGTACCTGACCGTCAATCAGCCCGACCAGGGCGGCCCGAACGCGATCAAGGCGGGCGAGAACCTCAATCCGGTGAAGACGCTCCGCATGCGCTACGACGCGTGGCGGAAGCTCCAGCCGGCGTCGTACCGCTGAGGCCCGCCGATGCGAACGACTAGACTTCTCTCATTGGCGCTCGTCCTCGGCGCTGCCGCCCAGCTCCAGGCGCAGGGCGGGCGTGGACGCGCCGTCCAGGTGATGACGCTGACGTCGCCGGAGTTTCAGACCGGCGGCGCGATGCCCGTGCGCAGCGCGCAACCGGGGCGCGACCGGTCGCCCGCACTCGAGTGGAGCGGCGCGCCGGACAGCGTGCAGAGCTTCGTGCTGATCGTGCACGATCCGTCGGCGCCGATCGGGAATGGGCTCGACGATATGCTGCACTGGGCGGTCTGGAATATCCCCGGCTCGGCGCATGGACTGCCGGAGGGCATTCCGCAGGGAGGCGAGCGTCCGGACGGGATGCGTCAGATCAGCGCGAGCGGTCCGTACTATCGCGGTCCGGCCGCACCGGCGACGGGGCCGGTGCATCCGTACGTCTTCGAGCTGTACGCGCTCGATGCGAAGCTCGACATCCCGGCGGTCGGCGCCTCACCGCCGGTGACGCGCGCGGCGATCATGGCGGCGATGGCCGGCCACGTACGCGCGAAGGCGGCGCTCGTCGGAACCTTCCGCCGCGCCGCGCCCTAGTCGACGCTACGCGTTCGTCGTCGGCAGTCGCACGAAGATCGTCGTGCCCCCGCGGTTCGGGCTCGACTCGATCGTGATGCTGCCGCCGACGAGCGCCGCCCGTTCCTGCATGCCGGCGAGTCCCAGCCGGCGCTCGCTCAGCACGCGCTCGCGCGTCGTCTGCACGTCGAAGCCGACGCCATCGTCCTCGACGATCAGGCGCAGCTCACCGGCCGCCTGCTCGACGATCACGCTCACCTCCGCCGCCTGCGCGTGCTTGGCGATGTTCGTGAGCGCTTCCTGCGCGATCCGATAGAGCGTCGAATTGACGGTGGCCGACGCCGAGCATTGATCGGTCGGGATGAACGCGAACTCGACGGGAATCCCATACCGCGCCGACCATTCGCGCACGTAGATGTCGAGCGCGGCCTCGAGACCCATCACGTCGAGCTCCGCCGGGCGCAGCTCGAGCGCGACGTAGCGCGTCCGCAGCTGCATGTCGTGCGCGAGCGTCTGGAGCTCGGCGAGCCGCGAGACGAGCGGCGCATGGAGATCGATCGGCAGCCGCTCGTCGCTCACGTGGCGCAGTGCGTCATTCGTGCCGAGCGCGATCGCCGTGAGCTGCTGCCCGAGCTGATCGTGCAGCTCCCGCGACAGCCGGCGGCGCTCCGTCTCCTCGGCTT
>CBHWBX010000147.1:0-9348 GCA_966111935.1 uncultured Gemmatimonadaceae bacterium | reverse complement strand
GTCGCGCGGGCGCGTCGGCGATTGGCGAGCGCGCGGCGGTGGTCGCGAAGCGGCGAAGAGGGTGGTGAGCCGGCGCGCCGGGCGGCGTGAGGTGCTTGCAGGTTCGCTCGCTGGTGCTCGCTGCAGGTTCGGCCGCCTGCGGCGGCGCAGCCGCCGAACCAACAGCTCGCGCCGACGGGCGCGAGCGATCCAGCACTCACCCCACGACGATCTCAGAAATGCGAAGGGGGGGACTCGAACCCCCAAGCCTTGCGGCGCCAGATCCTAAGTCTGGGGCGTCTGCCCGGGCCGCCCCCCTGGCACTATCCCTTTAAGGATCGCGATCCTTCGGCCGCGCGGCGCGGGGCGCCGCTCGACGCTCAGAACGCGTAGCCGACCGTCAGCCGCGCCGTCACGATCGCGCGCTCGACGTCGGCGCGGTTGCGGTCGGCAGTCGAGGCGATGATGCGCTTCGCGCCGACGCCGGTGCCGATCAGGAAGTGCTGCCCCCGGCCGTACAGCCAGTTGCGGTCGAGGATGATGCCGAGCGTCGGCGCGTTGAGCTCTTCGCGCGTGCCGTTCACGAGGTTGGAAAACCGAGTGTATCCAATCGTCGCCCCGATCGCCCAGTCGCGCAGCACGACTTCGCCCGGGTAATAACGAACCTTGAAATCGAAGGTCGTGAAGCGCTGGTCGCTCACGTCGATGTACGAGCCGACACCACCGACGGTGATCCCCTGCGCGACGGCGTTCTCGACTTCGAACGTGGCGACGTCGGCGGGGAGTCCGACGGGATTGAAGCCGATGTAGGTGCGGCTCGGAATCGGGACGAGTCCGGCCGGAACCTGAGCAGCGGGCGCTTGTGCGAGCGCGGACGTGGCTGCGCCCGCGAGGAGCGCGCACGAAACGAGAGCGGCGAGTATACGAGAAGTTTGCATGTTGGCAGGCGCGACGGTATTCAAACAATTGGACCGCATTTGCAGCTGGAACGTAACCGTCTCGCCCGCCTTGGTTCCATTGGGGTTACGAGGCTTTGTGCCGTTCCTTCACCCTCGCGCCCCGACTAGCTTTCACCCTTATGAACATCGAGATCACTCCGAAGAAAACCGACGGGCTCGAGCGCCTGATCGAGGTCCGCGTCCCGGTCGAAGCCGTGCGCGACGCCGAAGAGACGGCTGCCCGCCGTTACGCCTCCAACGTGCGACTCCCGGGCTTCCGTCCGGGCAAGGCGCCGCCGGCCATGATCAAGAAGCGCTTCAAGAACGAGATCCGGCAGGCTGTGATCGAGCAGCTCGTCCAGGATGCGTTCCAGGAAGTGATGTCGCGCGAGAAGCTCGACGTCGCCGCGCAGCCGCACATCCACGACCTGAAGTTCGAGGAAGGTGAGCCTCTCTCGTTCGAGCTGCACCTCGAGGTGCGCCCCGAGATCAAGCTCGAGAACGTCCAGGGCTTCAAAGTCGCCCGCACGCAGGCCGAGGTCACCGATGACACGGTGCGCGAGCAGGTCGAGCAGATTCGCGAGCAGAAGGCGTCGTGGAGTCCCGTCGAATCGCAGCCCGCGCCGGGCGACATGGTGCGCGTGCAGCTCACGACCGAAGACAACGGCGAGTTCCCCGAGCCGCGCGAATATCCGCTCGTCCTTGGCAGCGGCCAGGCGATTCCGGGCGTCGAGGAGTTGATCATGGAGCTCACCCCGGGACAGGAGCAGGTCGAGCGCGGCGTGCGCTGGCCCGACGACTTCCCGGACGAGTCGCAGCGCGGCGCGACGAAGAAGGTTCGCGTGAAGCTGCTCGAGGTGAAGCGCAAGGCGCTCCCCGCGCTCGACGACGCGTTCGCGCGCGAAGTCGGCGACTTCGAGTCGCTCGATGCCCTGCACTCCACGGTGCGCAAGGATCTCGAGGAGCATGCGTCGCGCGAGGCCGATGCCGGCGTGCGTCAGCAGCTCATCGACCAGATCGCCGACGCGAATCCGTTCGATATTCCGGGCGCCTGGGTCAATCAGCTCATCGACGGCTACATGAACGCCTATCAGGTGCCGGAGGAAGAACGCGCGAAGTTCCGCGAGGAGTTCCGCCCGGTCGCCGAGCGTCAGGTCCGCCGTGATCTGATCATCGACACGATCGCGGAGCGCGAAGGCCTCAAGGCGACCGAAGCGGACATCGACGATCGCGTCGCCGAAGTGGCGAGCCGTCGCGGTGCCGACGCGGGCCAGGTCTATGCTTCGCTGCAGAAGGCCGGCCGTCTTCGCGAGATCGAGCAGTCGATCACGGAAGAGAAGGTCTTCGCGTGGCTCACGGAGCGGAACGAGATCGGCGGCTGATTCGGAAATTCGGAAGCATCGGAACCGGATTCACCTCAACACGAACCTGTGAACGAGGGTGAAGGAACTGGGAACGAAGGAACGCACACTCGTCCCTAGCCCCTAACCCCTAATCCCTCAAAAGAGATCTGTCCGACTTACCGATAATCAACACATGGCTACCATCTATCCTCCGTATGTGATCGAGCGCTCGCCGCGCGGCGAGCGTAGCTACGACATCTTCAGCCGCCTGCTGATGGATCGCATCATCTTCCTCGGCACGCCGGTGAACGATGACGTCGCGAACATCATCATCGCGCAGATGCTCTTCCTCGAAGCGGACAATCCGGATCGCGACATCTTCCTGTACATCAACTCGCCGGGCGGCAGCGTGTCGGCGGGGCTCGCGATCTACGACACGATGCAGTACCTGAAGTCGCCGGTGAACACGATCTGCATGGGCATGGCGGCGTCGATGGGCTCGTTCCTCCTCTCCGGGGGACGCGCGGGCCGTCGGTCGGCGCTTCCGCACTCGCGCATCATGATCCACCAGCCGTCGCAGTCGGGCGGCGGCGGCACCGCGGCGGACATCGAGATTCAGGCGCGCGAGATTCTCTATCTCCGCGACAAGCTGAACGGACTGTACGCGAAGCACACGGGCAAGCCGGTCGAGCAGATCGAGCGCGACATGGATCGCGATCGCTACATGTCGGCGGACGAAGCGAAAGCGTACGGTCTGATCGACAACGTGATCACGCATCGCGGCGAGATCGTCGAGCCCAGCTCGCTCCAGGCCGTCACGAAGTAGGACCAAAGTCCACTGGTTTCAGGGTCGCGACGCGCATCTGCCTCCGCGACCCTGATTTCAGAGGATCTGAGACCCGGAAACGGATTCGGTCGTCTCTTGTCAGGTCCGTGCCAGACCTTTAGTTCTTAGCAATACCCCACCGCCCTCCCGGGCACTTGCGTCACCTGTTGAGTGAGCTGTCATGTCGCACGACAAACACCTGCGTTGCTCGTTTTGCGGAAAATCCAAGGACTCGGTCCGGAAGTTCATCTCCGGCCCGTCGGTCTACATCTGCAACGAGTGCATCGCTCTCTGCAATGAGATCCTCGCGGAGGATGAAGAGCGCGAGGTTGCTGAGGCGATCACCCAGGTTCCGACGCCGCAGGAAATCAAGGACACCCTCGACCAGTACGTGATCGGTCAGGAGAAGGCGAAGAAGGCGCTGTCGGTGGCAGTGTACAACCACTACAAGCGCATCAACTCCGCTTCGCTCCGCGATGACGACGTCGAGCTCGACAAGTCGAACATTCTTCTGATCGGTCCGACGGGAACGGGCAAGACGCTGCTCGCGCAGACGCTCGCCCGCATCCTCGACGTCCCGTTCACGATCGCCGACGCCACCACGCTCACCGAAGCGGGCTACGTCGGCGAGGACGTCGAGAACATTCTCGTCCGTCTGCTCCAGGCCGGCGACTTCAACGTCGCCGAGTGCGAGCGCGGGATCGTCTACATCGACGAGATCGACAAGATCGCGCGCAAGTCGGAGAACCCGAGCATCACGCGCGACGTCTCGGGCGAAGGTGTCCAGCAGGCGCTCCTCAAGATCCTCGAAGGCACCGTCGCTTCCGTTCCGCCGCAGGGCGGCCGCAAGCATCCGCAGCAGGAATACATCCAGATCAACACCAAGGACATCCTGTTCATCTGCGGCGGCGCGTTCGACGGGCTCGAGAAGATCATCGAGGCGCGCACCGGCCGCCGTCAGATCGGCTTCAACAAGGCCGACGGTGACGTGCGCACGCCGGTGCAGGCGAAGAACCCGTTCGCCGAGGTCGAGCCGGACGATATGCTCCGCTTCGGCCTGATCCCCGAGCTCGTCGGTCGTCTCCCCGTCGCCGTCGCCCTCGAGGCGCTCGACGAGGACGCGCTGGTGCGCATCCTCAAGGAGCCGAAGAACGCGCTCACGAAGCAGTACGCGAAGCTGTTCGAGCTCGAGGAAGTGAAGCTCACCTTCGAGGACTCGGCGCTCCGCGCGATCTCGCAGAAGGCGCTGAAGCGCGGCACCGGCGCGCGCGGCCTTCGCGCGATCCTCGAAGAGCTGCTCACGGAGGTCATGTTCGATCTCCCGACGCGCGAGGACGTGGAAGAGGTGAAGCTGACCGAGAGCGCCGTCGTCAACGGCACGCCGCCGCTTCTCGAGATTTCCCCGCAGCGCAAGAAGAAGGAAGCCTGATCAACGAAAGGGCGCCGCGAGGCGCCCTTTCCTTTTCCTCCCCGCGCGGCAAGGCCGCGCTCCCATACCGCGTGCCGCAGGCACGCTCCGTTACCGCGCGCCCCCGGCGCGCTATCTTTCCCCCATGCATCCCGAGCCCCGCCGCCTCGCCGTCCTGCCGCTGCGCGACGTCGTCGTCTTTCCACACGTCGCCATGCCATTGCTCGTCGGACGCCAGGCCTCACTCGGCGCCATCGAGGCCGCGGCGGCCGAGGGCGGGCTGCTCTTCCTCGTCGCGCAGCGCAGCGCCGACACCGAGGAGCCGTCGGCCGCCGACCTGCATCGCGTCGGGGTGGTCGCGCGCGTCGTCCAGGCGACGCGTCAGGCGAATGGCACGGCGCGCATCCTCGTCGAAGGCGTCTCGCGGGCGCGCGTCACGCGCTACGTGCCGGCCACCGGATTCCTGCGCGCGACGCTCGCCGACGAGCCGGACACCGATGTCGACGACGCCGAGTCGGTACAGGTGCTGTCGCGCCGCGTGCTCGCGCTGTTCGAGGAGTACGTCTCGCTCCATCGCCGCATCCCGAACGAAGTCGTCGCGCTCGTGCAGAGCGCCGATACGCCGGCGCGGCAGGCCTACGGCATCGCCGCGCATCTCGCCGTGCGCGTCGAAGTCCGCCAGACGCTCCTCGAGGCGCCGTCGCTGTCGGCGCTGCTCGAGGCGCTGAGCCAGGTCATCGCCAGCGAGACGGAGCTGCTCCGCCTCGAGCGCAAGCTCGACGAGGAAGTGCGCGGCTCGCTCTTCCAGAACCAGCGCG
This sequence comes from uncultured Gemmatimonadaceae bacterium, assembly GCA_966111935.1. GTDB lineage: Bacteria > Gemmatimonadota > Gemmatimonadetes > Gemmatimonadales > Gemmatimonadaceae > JAQBQB01. The sequence continues at coordinate 4,036 of CBHWBX010000147.1, read as the reverse complement.
AGTTCTATCTCCAGGAGCAGCTCAAGGCGATCCATCGCGAGCTCGGCAACGACGAGAGCGACGACGTGCTCGAGCTCGAGCGCCAGATCGAAGCGCGCCGCCTCCCCGACGCGGTGAAGGCGCGCGCGCTGCGTGAAGCGCGCAAGCTGCGCCGGATGTCGCCGCTCTCTCCCGAGTCGACGGTCGCGCGCAACTTCATCGACTGGATCCTCTCGCTGCCGTGGACGGAGCGCACCGACGACGTGCTCGACGTCGCGCACGCGCGCCGCATCCTCGACGAGGATCACTACGGCCTCGAGGAAGTGAAGGATCGCATCCTCGACTACATCGGCGTGCTCTCGCTCGTCGAGCGCATGGAGGGCCCGATCCTCTGTCTCGTCGGACCGCCGGGCGTCGGCAAGACGTCGCTCGGCCGGTCGATCGCGCGCGCGCTCGGCCGCAAGTTCGTGCGCATGTCGCTCGGCGGCGTGCGCGACGAGGCGGAGATCCGCGGGCATCGTCGCACGTACATCGGGTCGATGCCCGGTCGCGTCATCCAGGCGATGCGCAAGGCCGAAGTCGTGAACCCCGTGATCCTGCTCGACGAGATCGACAAGCTCGGTTCCGACTATCGCGGCGATCCCGCGGCGGCGCTGCTCGAGGTCCTCGATCCGGAGCAGAACAAGGCGTTCAACGATCACTACCTCGAGGTCGACTACGATCTCTCGCAGGTGCTGTTCGTGACGACGGCGAACTATCTGCCGCAGGTCCCGGAGCCGCTGCGCGATCGCATGGAGATCATTCGCCTCTCCGGCTATCTCGACCAGGAGAAGTACGCGATCGCGCGCCAGTTCCTGATCCCGCGCCAGTTGAAGATGAACGGACTCGATCCCGCGACGATCGATTGGGACGCGGACGTCGTCCCCTCGATCGTTCAGGGGTACACCCGCGAAGCCGGTGTGCGCGAGCTCGATCGCCGCATCGCGCGCGTCGCGCGCAAGCTCGCCCGCCGTCGCGCCGAAGCGCGCGTGCCGGCCGGCGCCGCGACGCGCGACGATTTGCGCACGGAGATTCGCTCGTCGGAGCTCAAGGATCTCCTCGGCACGGCGCCGTACGACCCGTCGCTGCTCACGCTCGATCACAAGGTCGGCGTCGTGACGGGGCTCGCGTATACGAGCGTCGGCGGCGACGTGCTCGAGATCGAGGTGAGCGTCGTCGGCGGACGCGGCAAGCTGAGTCTCACCGGCACGCTCGGCGACGTGATGAAGGAATCGGCGAACGCCGCGCTGAGCTACACGCGATCGCGCGCCGGTGTGCTCGGGATCGATCGCGACTTTCACAAGACGCGCGACCTGCACATTCACATCCCCGCGGGCGGGACGCCGAAGGACGGTCCGTCGGCCGGCATCGCGATGGGCACGGCGATCGTCAGCGCGCTCACCGGGGTGCCGGTGCGCGGCGACGTCGCGATGACCGGCGAGATCACCCTGCGCGGCCGCGTGCTCGCGATCGGTGGTCTCAAGGAGAAAGCCGTCGCCGCGCACCGCAACGGGGTGCGGCACGTGATCATCCCGCACCAGAATCTCCGCGATCTCGACGAGCTCCCGGAGGACGTGCGCGCGTCGATCACGTTCCACGCGGTGAAAACGATGGACGAGGTGCTCGCGCTTGCCCTCGTCCGTTCCGGCTACGAGTCGGAGCAGCCCACGGTGGCGCCAAACTGATGAGTGAAGAACCGACCACCGGCGCGGCGGACGCCCGCGATCCGCTCGTCATCCGCTCGCTCGAGTTCATCGGCGGCATGGCGTCGCTCAGTGGCTGGCGTCCGCCCGCCGAGCTGCCGGAGATCGCCTTCGCCGGCCGCTCGAACGTCGGCAAGTCGTCGCTCCTCAACCGCCTGATCCATCGCAAGAAGTTCGCGCGCGTCAGCAACACGCCCGGCCGCACGCGCGAGGTGAACTTCTTCAAGGTCAACGACACCTTCGTCCTCGTCGACCTTCCGGGCTACGGTTACGCGCGCATCTCGAAGGAGCGGCGCGCCGAGTGGAAGCCGTTGATCGAGAGCTACCTGCGCGGCAGCCCGACGCTGCGCGGCATCGTGCAGCTGCTCGACGTTCGTCACGATCCGACGAACGACGACCAGCAGATGCTCGACTTCCTCGGCGAGCTCGGGGTGCCGACGCTCGTCGTGCTGACGAAGATCGACAAGCTGCGTCCGAACGAGCGCAAGAAGCGGATTCCGGAGCTCTCGCGGCTGCTCGGTCTCGACGACGACCAGATGATCCCATTCAGCGCCGTCACGGGGGAAGGACGCGACGAGCTTGCCGAAGCGATGGTGTCACTGCTCGAGCAGCCGTCGTGGAAGCCGGCCGATGAGCCGGCCGATGAGTCGACCGATGAGTAGCACTCGCGTTGCGGCGGCACTCGTGGCTCTCGCACTCGCGGCCTGCACGCCGGCGCCGAACACGCCGGTGACGACGCCCCCCGCCGGCACGCCGCCGGCGCGCGTCACCCTCGACTCCACGGCCTCGACGCTCGTCCCGCCGCTCCTCGGCTCGCTGCGGCAGGACCAGATCTCGATCGTCCTCACCGGCGACGGCGTTCGCGTGACCGCGCTGCCGCTCGATGAATCGGTGATCCGCACGCTCGCGCCGGACTCGTATCGCACGCTCCGCGGCATCCTCGAGTCGCGGCGCGCGCAGATCGTCCAGCGCGGGCAGATGCGCGGCATCCGCGACCCGCGCGTCTGGTATCTGACGTTCTACGGCCTCTCGCCGAACGCCCGCTTTCTGCCGACCGATCTGACGGTGACGTCGGGAGGACGGGACTTCCGCCCGTTCGATATTTTGCCGATCAGTGATGCGTTCGGCGCGCAGCGCGTCCAGGCGCGCGAGCAGCAGTCCGGCCTGTTGCTGTTCGACGAGGGCGTGAACGTCGGACAGCCGCTCGTCGTGACGATGGGCTCCGTGCGGAACTATCAGTGGTCGAACGAAGACATCATCAAGACCATCGAAGCCGAGCGCGCGCGCATCCGCGCCCGCGTCGGCGGCACCAACCCGTAACTCTCATGCCCTTCCTTCCGCTTCGCAAGATTCCCGAGCCCGGCTCGCGCGCCCTCGCCACCGAGTGGCTCGACTCGATCCGCGCCGCCCTCACCGACGGCAGCACCTCGCGTGCCGACCTGTGTCGCGACGTGCTGACGCAGATCTACTACCCGGAGTACGCGGCGAACTTCGAGACGGCGATGCGCGACGAGAAGCTGCCGCAGGCGACGCGCCTCGCGCTCGCCAGCATGGACCCGCGCAACATCACGCTCGAGCCGGAATACTACTCCGACTGCGACGACGAGAAGTTCCAGCGTGTGAAGCCGCTGCTCTGGCTCTGGTATTCCTTCGACCGGAGCGTGATCGGCGGCCAGAACGTCTGGCTCGGCGTCGAGCTCCGCCGACTCCTCGCGCCGCACATCTTCAAGCGCGTCGGCGAGAACTTCAAGGCGTTCCAGTTCGTGGAGTTCTCGTTCGGCTACAACATGGAGGTCGGCGACAACGTCGTCGTCCACCGCCACGTCCTCCTCGACGACCGCGGCGGCATCCGGCTCGGCAACAACGTCTCGATCAGCGACTACGCGAACATCTACAGCCACACCCACAGCATCGTCGAGCAGCGCGACGTCACGAACGCCGTGACCCGCATCGACGACGGCGTCCGCATCACCTACCACGCCACCGTCCTCGCCGGCGTCCACGTCGCCGAACAGGGCATGGTCGGCGCGATGGCCGTCGCGACGAAGGACGTGCGCCCCTATCACGTCTACGTCGGCATCCCGGCGAAGAGCGTTCGGGTGAAGCCGAACGCGCCGGAGAGCGGGCATGTGTTGAAGACGAGCTCGGATCGCAAAGCCGGAGACTGATTAGTCGGATCGCGGATCGAGAATCGAGAGACACAAACGGCACACCGCGGTTCGCGATGTGCCGTTTTTCTCGATCCCCGATCCCCGATCCCCGATCCCCCATCCCCCAACCCCGATACCCCATCCGCGATCCGCGCAGATCACACT
>CBHWBX010000146.1:0-9382 GCA_966111935.1 uncultured Gemmatimonadaceae bacterium | reverse complement strand
CTCGACGAAGGGCTGGGGCCATGAAGCGCAGGCGAATGCCCAGCTCCTCGACCGCAAGAACATCGGCTGGGACATCCTCGTCAGCGCCTCGCACTTCAGCAATAAGGTCGTGAGCCTTGGCGCGGTGTCGGGCGTCTGTCAGCTCGTGCCGAACGACAAGACGTCGCAGGTCGCCTGCTTGCGCACGAACAGCGGTTCGACGAGCGGTGAAGCGCGCCAGATCCCGGGCCATCCGATCAACGAACAGTGGTACCGTCCGTACACGTACCACGATGACAACGGCGACGGCGTTCTCCAGATCGCCGAAGTCCACGTCGACTCGGGTTACGCGAGCTTCGGCTACCGCGTGCCGCGCGACATCATCTCGATCCAGAACGGCCTCGACCTGTTCGGCCGCAAGCTCCGCCTCCAGGCGATGGTCGACTACAAGGGTGGTGCGGGCATTCTCGACGGCGCGAACAACTTCCAGTGCAACACCGGCCCGTATGCCTGCCGCGACACGCAGGATCCCACGGCGCCGCTCGAGCGCCAGGCGGCCGCGATCGCGAAGACGTACGGCAGCAACGTGCTCGTCAACGGTGCGAACCAGAACTTCAAGAGCTCGGCCGGCTACTTCGTGAGCAACCAGTTCTGGAAGTTCCGCGAGTTCTCGGCGATCCTGCAGCTGCCGGACATGGTCACGTCGCGCCTGCGCTCGCAGCGCGGTTCGACGCTGGTCTTCGGCGCGCGCAATCTCCACACGTGGAGCAACTGGACGGGCGTCGACCCGGAAGCGAACTACGGCCTGACGCAGTCGGAAGCGCAGAACGAGTTCCAGACCACCGGCGCGCCGACCTACTTCACGCTCCGTCTCAACCTGAAGTACTAACCTCGAGGACGCGAATACATGAAGAACAAGATGCACAGCGCCCGAGGGGTGGTCAGAACCGCCGCGATTCTCGCGGCGGCGCTGAGCCCAGCGGCGTGCGACATCAAGAACGAGCTGCTACAGCCGCAGAACCCCGGCCTCGTCGATCAGACGGCGGTCAACTCGCCGGCTGCCGCGGCGGCGCTCAAGATCGGCGCGATCGGACGACTCAAGTACGTCGTCTCCGATCCGTCGTCGGCCGGCTTCACCGGCATGAACGTGTGGGAGGCGGGCGGCCTGCTTGCCGACGAGTACATGAATTCTGATTTCCAGAACAGCATGAACGACGTCGACGCGCGGAACATCAGCTCGGACAACACGTTCGGGAACTACACCCGCACGACCCAGCTGCGCGGCTACATCCGCGACGCGCTCGCCGCGGAGAACGCGTACGAGCCGGGGAAGACGACGGACATCGGCGAGCTGTGGATGGGGCTCGGCTTCCTCGAGCTCACCCTGGCCGAGAACTTCTGCAACGGCATCCCGCTCGGTCTGAACAAGGCGGGTGTGGTCGACTATTCGTCGCCGGACTTCAAGCCGCGCACGAATGCCGAAGTGTTCCAGGTCGCGATCACGCACTTCGACAGTGCGCTGGCGATCATCGGCACGTCGAACACGACCGACGCGGTGGCGGTGAAGAACGCGACGTTGATCGCGAAGGCGCGTGCGCTCGTCGACCTCGGCCAGTTCGCGGCCGCGGCGGCACTCGTGCAGTCGGTGCCGACGAGCTATCAGTACCTCTTCATCACCCAGGCGGGGAGCAATGGTGAAGACCTCGGCATCTGGACGCTGAACAACTCGGTCGCGCGCGTTTCGGTGACCGATAGCGTCGTGACCTACGGCGGCAAGCAGTTCCAGACGATCAACGCGATCCCGTTCGCGTCGCTGAACGATCCGCGCGTGCCGATCCTCAAGGGAACGGACGCGAAGATTCCGGCCGAAGACGCGGGCGCGACGCCGCTGTTCATCCAGCAGATCTGGAAGGGCCGCGATGATCCCATCCCGATGGTCTCGGGTCTCGACGCGCGCCTGATCGAGGCCGAAGCCAAGCTCCAGGCGAACGACATCGCCGGCATGATGACGAGCCTGAACGCGCTGCGCGCGGCGCCGCCGAAGATCGGCAACTTCCAGCCGGCCACGATGGCGCCGATCGCGACCACGCCGGCGACGGCTGCCGCGGCGACGGATCTGTTTTTCCGTGAGAAGGCGCTGTGGCAGTTCGGCCGCGGCTATCGCCTCAGCGATCTCCGCCGTCTCGTGCGCCAGTACAAGCGCCCGCAGAACACGGTGTTCCCGACCGGCCAGCAGTACAAGGGCGTGCAGTACGGGTCGGACACGTCGCTGCCGGTGCCTGACGGCGAACGCGTGAACCCGCAGTTCAGCGGCTGCATCGACAAGAACGCGTAATATTCTCAGCAACAAAACCAGAGCCCACGGCGACGCCGTGGGCTCTGGTCGTTTCCGCATAGCGCTTCGGTGGAACGGCCCGTAAGATCTTTGTGGCTTTACTTGGCGTGATTGCTCCTCGCTTCGGCGCTTCGCACCTACGCTCGGAGCATCGATCGCAACCTTTCGCCCCCACGAAGAGGCGTTCCATGCTGCGCGCTCGTTGCACCACGGCGATGCTCATCGCTTTCGCTGTTCCCGCTGTCGCTCAACAGAAACCCACCGTCACCGCCGCCGCGGATCTCGCGAAGTGGGAGACGCTCGGCACCGGCGCGATCTCGCCCGACGGCAAGTTCGTCGCGTACGATCTCCGCCGCGGCAACAACACCACCGAGCTGCGCTGGCGCGCCATGAGCGGCGAGGAGCACTCCGTTCGCTCGGCGAATGGGCCGCAGTTCTCGAGCACGAGCCGCTGGCTGCTGTTTACGATCACCCCCGATACCGCGGGTGGGCGCGGCGGGCGCGGTGGTCGCGGCGGCGCGCAGAACAATGGCGCCACGGCGGCGGCGACCCACAACAAGGTCGGCGCCATCGACCTGCGCACCGGCAATCAGCTCACCTTCGACGACGTGCAGAGCTTCGCGCTGAGCAACGACGGCTCGCACGTCGCGCTGCGCCGTTATCCGGCGACGGGAAAGCGCGGCGCCGACGTGATCGTGCGCAACCTCGACGCCGGCACCGAGCTGACGTTCGGCAGCGTCGCCGAGCTCGCGTGGAACGAGGACGCGCCGCTGCTCGCGATGGCGATCGACGTCGATGGTCACATCGGCAACGGCGTGCAGCTGCTCGACGCGTCGACCGGCGCCCTGCGTGCGCTCGATGCGAGCACCAACGTCTATTCAGGGATCGCCTGGCGCTCGCACGGCGACGATCTCGCGGCGATGCGCGGCCGCGTCGACAGCGCGTTCGTCGACACGGCGTACACCGTCCTCGCGTGGCGTGGCGTCCGGACCGGCAAGCCGGCCGCGTCGGCGATCGAGATGCCGGCCGATCCGACGAAGCCGATGCGCATCGTGTCCTATCGCGCGCCGCAGTGGTCCGACGACGGCTCGACGCTGTTCTTCGGCATCGCGCCGCGCGAGCCGAAGACGAGCGCCGTCCGCGCCGGGGAGACGCCGGCGCGCGTGCAGGTCTGGCACTGGAAGGACGTGCGTCAGTTCCATCAGCAGGAAGTCAACGCGTCGCAGGAACGCCAGCGGAACATGCTCGTCGCATGGCATCCGGGGCAGAAGAGTGTCGTGACCCTCACCGAGGATCCGTACGAGTCGATGCAGGTCGCGCCGGGCGGCACCGTCGTCGTCGCGATGGACCAGGCGCCGTACATGCCGGAGATGCTCTCCGGCCGCGCCGTCGACGACGTTTACCTCGTCGATCCGTCGACGGGCAAGCGCAACAAGGTGTTGAGCAAGTCGCCGTTCGGCATCACGCTCAGCCCGAGCGGACGCGTCGCGCTCTATCAGCAGAACGGACAGTGGTTCGCGCTCGACGTGGCGTCGAACACGCGCACGAATCTCACCGCGAAGATCGGCGGCGTGTCGTTCGTGAACATGGAAGACGATCATCCGGTGCCGGAGCGTCGCGCCTACGGCGCCGCGGGCTTCGTGAGCGGCGAGAAGTCGGCGATCCTGTACGATCGCTTCGACCTCTGGCAGGTCAATCTCGACGGCAGCAATCCGGTGCGCCTGACACGCGGCCGCGAGGACGGCACGGTGTATCGCTGCGCGAGCGAGCCGGGCGCCGGCTTCGGTGGCCGCGGGGGCCGCGGGGGCGCGGCGTCGGCGCCCTGCGCGCTCGACGGCGAGTCGCGGACGATCGATCCGGCCAAGCCGCTCGTCCTTACCGCCACCGGTGAGTTCAACAAGAAGAGCGGCTACGCGACCCTCGCGCTTGGCCAGCCGGTGAAGACGCTCGTCTTCGCCGACAAGCAGATCAACAATCTGCGCAAGGCGAAGAACGCCGACGTCTATCTCTTCCAGCAGCAGTCGTACGCCGATTCACCGAACTACTTCGTCGCCGGCGCCGCGCTCGCTGACGCGAAGCCCGTCTCGAACACCAATGCGTTCCAGCGCGACTACGCCTGGGGCAAGCAGGTGTTGATGGACTACAGCAATCGTCGCGGCGACAAGCTGCAGATGATGCTCACCTATCCCGCGAACTACGAGCCGGGGAAGAAGTACCCGATGGTCGTGTACTACTACGAGAAGCTCTCGCAGGGTTTTCATCAGTACGTCACGCCGAGTGAGCGCAGCCCTTACAGTACGCAGAACTTCAGCCAGAACGGCTATTTCGTGCTGCGTCCCGACATCGTCTTCCAGCCGCGCAACCCGGGCTACTCCGGCCTCGATTGCGTCGAGTCGGCGGTGCGCGAGGCGCTCGCGAAGGTGAGCGACATCGACGCAAAGCGCGTCGGCAACATGGGCCACTCGTGGGGCGGCTACCAGTCGGCGTTCTACGCGGTGCACAACCACGGTACCTTCGCCGCGACGATCGCCGGTGCGCCGCTCACGGATCTGATCAGCTTCTACGGCTACACGTCGGGCAACACGGGCCTTCCGGAAGCCGGGCATTTCGAGACGAGCCAGGAGCGCATGCAGGTCTCGCTCTGGGAAGATCCGCAGGCGTACATCCGCAACTCGACGGTGTTCGCGATGGATTCGCTCAAGATTCCGCTGTTGCTCGAGGAGGGCGACGCCGACGGTAACGTGAACCCCTTCCAGAGCCAGGAGGTCTACAACTTCGGCCGCCGGCTCGGCAAGAACGTCGTCTATCTCGTGTACGAAGGTGAGAATCACAACGTCGCGCGTCCGGAGAGCCAGGCCGACTACACGAAGCGCCAGCTCGAGTGGTTCGCGCACTACCTCAAGGGCGAGCCGGCGGCGAAGTGGATCACCGAAGGCGAGCCGTACCTCGCGCGTCAGAAGATGCTCAAGGACGCGCAGTCGGCGAACGGCACAGCGGTGCAGGCGGGCGCGCCGACGGGACGCCCGTAACGCTCGACTCGCAGTCCGAAAGTCCGGAACGCCGCGTGCGGACGAATCGTCGTCATGCGCGCGGCGTTTCCTCATAGCAGCGTCCGCGAAGGAACGCGTCGACCGCGGCGGGATCGAGATGGGTTCCACGCAGTCGCCGGATCTCGGCGAGCGCGGCGTCGACGGACCATGCACCGTGATACGGCCGGTCGTGCGTCAGCGCGTCGAAGACGTCTGCCACCGCGACGATCCGTGCCGCGAGTGGGATCGCGGCGCCGCGCGTCCCCAGCGGGTATCCCGCGCCGTCCCAGTGTTCATGGTGCTCGAGCGCGATGGTCTCGGCCATCCGAATGATCTCGGACTGCCCATGCTCGAGGATGCGCGCGCCGATCGTCGTGTGCGACTGCATGACGTCGAACTCGGCGGTGGTGAGACTGCCGCGCTTGCACAGGATGTCGTCGGGCACGCCGATCTTTCCGACGTCGTGGAGCGGTGCCGCCCGGCGCATCAGCGCGGTCTGATGCTCGTCCCAACCGAGCGTCCTCGCTATTCTCGCCGCGACGACGCCGACGCGCTCGGAATGCTGGCCCGTCTGATCGTCGCGAAACTCGGCGGCCTCCCCGAGCCGGCAGGCGATCTCGTATTGGCTCTCGACCACGCGCGCGGCGCTGTGGCTCAGGCGGCGATGCGCGCGCCGAATCCCCGCGAGGATCAGCAGCAGCTGGAGCAGAATCAGCAGCATGGAGAGCATGCGCAGGTCGTCCCCGCTGCGCACGGCGGCGTTGTAGCGCGCACTGAACGTCGCACCGAGCTCGGCGAAGGCCAGGCGGACGCGCGAAAAGAACACCAGATCCGCTTCGGCCAGCGGTGTCCGCCCGGCAAGTACGGGAGCGACGAACATCCGCTCCCAGTTCTGAAGGCTCACGCGTGCGACCCGAATGAGCGAATCCTCGCGGCTGCCTGGAGGCACGACACGCACGAGCGTGTCGAGCTTCCCGTTCAATGAATCGCGCAGCACCGTCTCGTGGACGAGCCCCATCGAGTCGGGGCGGATCAGCAGTCCGCGCAGCAGGTCGTCCCGCTCGACCGCGAACACGTACGCTTCGCGCGCGACGCGCGCGTGATCGCGAACCGCGAGCACGGCGTGGTCCTCGCGACGATTGGCGATGAACGACACGACGGTCGTGAGGGCCAGCGTGGCGATCGCCGCAACGCCGATCCACGACGCGCGCCGCAGCGCTCGAACGATCGGGTGATGCTGGACGGTCTCGAAGGGCACTTATCGATAGATAGTGTGGCGCCGATCCCACATGGCCGAATGAATGGTCGCGCTTCTCCGTGCTCCCGACCGTAGAACCATCGTCTCATGGCGGGTGCGTTTCGCCGATCGAAGCTTGTGCTTCGCCCACAACCGGAGCTCGAGCATGAAGGACACCAAGACGCGCGCCGAGGTAAGATCCTCCCCGGCGCGCACTGCTGTAGAAGGCGATGAGATCCGTCCGTTCAAGAGCAACTTTCCCGACGAAGACCTCGACGACATGCGCCGTCGCATCACGGCGACGCGATGGCCCGAGAAGGAGACCGTCGCGGACGATTCTCAGGGCGTACCGCTCGAGCCGCTGCAGGAGCTCGCACGCTACTGGGCCACGGACTACGACTGGCGCACCTTCGAGGCGAAGCTGAACGAGCTCCCGCAGTTCATCACGCAGATCGATGGACTCGACATCCACTTCATCCACGTGCGCTCGAAGCACGAGAACGCGTTGCCGGTGATCATCACCCATGGATGGCCGGGCTCGATCGTCGAGGAGCTCAAGCTCATCGATCCGCTGGTGAACCCCACGGCGCACGGCGGCACCGAGGCCGATGCGTTCCATGTGGTGATTCCGTCGATGCCGGGCTACGGATTTTCGGGTAAGCCGACGAGCAGCGGCTGGGGTCCCGCACGCATCGCGAAGGCGTGGGTGACGTTGATGAATCGCCTGGGATACACGCGGTTCGTCGCGCAGGGGACGGACTGGGGTGCGATCATCACCGACGTGATGGCCACGCAGATGCCGGAAGGGCTGCTGGGCATTCACACGAACATGGCCGGCGTCGTGCCGCTCGATCTCTGGCAGACCGCCTGGACGCAAGGCGCCGCGCCCGCTGGATTATCGGACGAGGAAGGGAAGACATTCGAGCGGCTCAAGACCTTCTTCGCGAAGGGCGTCGCCTATGCGCTCGAGATGGGGACGCGTCCACAAACTCTCTATGCGATTGCGGACTCTCCAGTGGGGCTGGCTGCCTGGCTCTTCGATCACGGCGACGGTGACGCGCAGCCGACGGCGTCGTGGATGGCGGCGATCAACAAGCCCGCATCAGGGCGCTCCGATACCGAGCTCACACGCGATGATGTCCTCGACAACATCACGCTCTACTGGCTGACCAACACCGCCGTGTCCTCCGGCCGGCTGTATTGGGAGAACAAGCTTCCCTTCTTCGGAACGAAGAACGTCAGCATTCCCACGGCGGTAAGTGTCTTTCCCGGGGAGTTCTATCAAGCCCCGCGGAGCTGGGCGGAGCGAGCATATCCGAAGCTCATTCACTACAACAAGCTCGAGAAAGGCGGTCACTTCGCCGCATGGGAGCAACCGGAGCTGTTTGCGGCAGAGATGCGCGCCGGCCTCAAGTCGCTGCGGGGGTGATGAGATGACTGACGTGATGCCCGACGTCGCGGAACAGGCGACAGACTCGGCGACCGAGCTTCGTCCCTTCCGCGTCGACGTTCCTCAGGCGGACCTCGACGCATTGCGCCGGCGTGTTCGTGCGACCCGCTGGCCCGATCGCGAGACCGTGCGCGACGCGTCGCAAGGCGTGCAGCTCGCCACAGCGCAGAAGCTCGCGACGTACTGGGCGACGGATTACGACTGGCGAAAGGTCGAAGCGCGACTGAACGCCCTGCCGCAGTTCATCACCGAGATCGATGGCCTCGACATTCATTTCATTCACGTGCGTTCGAAGGAAGCGAATGCTCTGCCGCTGATCATCACGCACGGCTGGCCCGGCTCGGTCGTCGAGCTGCTGAAAGTCGTCGATCCCCTCGCCAATCCGGCTGCACACGGCGGAAGTGCCGCGGACGCATTCCATCTCGTCATTCCGTCGATCCCCGGATTCGGCTTTTCCGGCAAGCCGACGAGCCCCGGATGGGATCCGTCGCGCATCGCACGCGCGTGGGTCACGCTCATGGAGCGGCTGGGCTATGCCCACTTCGTTGCGCAGGGCGGCGACTGGGGCGCCATGATCACCGACGCGATGGGCAAGCAGGCGCCTCCCGGACTGCTCGGCATCCACCTCAACTGGGTCTTCGCCGTTCCGCCGGCGATCGATCAGGCAATCCAGGCGGGCAAGCCGATGCCCCCCGATCTGTCCGCGGACGAGCGTCGCGCGTGGGAGCAGCTCGCCTTCTTCTATAAGACCGGCACCGGCTACGCCGTCGAGATGTCGACCCGGCCGCAGACGATCTACGGGATGGCCGATTCACCGATCGGCCTCGCGACCTGGTGTCTCGATCACGATGCACGCAGCTACGCGATGATTGCCCGTGCCTTCGACGGACAGCGCGAAGGTCTGTCGCGTGATGACGTGCTCGACAATATCACGCTGACCTGGCTGACGAACACGGCAGTTTCGTCGGCCCGGCTCTACTGGGAAAACAAGTTTGGATTCTTCGCGCCGAAGGGCGTCGCGATCCCAGTGGCGGTGAGCGCGTTCCCCGACGAGGTCTGCACGATCCCGCGGAGCTGGGCCGAGCAGGCGTATCCCCGGTTGATCTACTACAACCGGCCCGAGAAGGGTGGCCATTTCGCGGCGTTCGAGCAGCCGGACCTCTTCGCCGCCGAAGTGCGCGCGGGATTCCGGACGCTGCGGCGGAGCTAGCGGCGCGGGGGGATGAAACGAGAAACGGTCCGAATCAGAGTGATTCGGACCGTTTCTCGAACGAATTGCCGTCCAACGATTTAAATGGTCGGGGCGACTGGATTTGAACCAGCGACCTCCTGCTCCCGAAGCAGGCGCTCTA
>CBHWBX010000145.1:0-9392 GCA_966111935.1 uncultured Gemmatimonadaceae bacterium | reverse complement strand
ACCGAGGTCTATTACCCGACGCCGCTGCACCTGCAGCCTTGCTTCACCGGTGGTGATTTCACCGGCCACGACTTCCCGGGCGGTCGCGCGGGTGATTGTCCCGAGGCAGAGCGCGCATGTCGCGAGGTGCTCGCGCTGCCGGTGCATCCCGAGCTCAACGCGGAGCAGCTCGACTACGTCAGCGGATCGATCGCGGCGTTCTATCGATAAGGGCGGGGCGTTCTATCGATAAGGGCGCGGCGTTCTATCGATAAGGCGCGGGCTCTACATGCGCGCGGCGATCAACGGATGCGCGTCGAGCGTCGGTGCGACGACGCGGGCCGTCCGAATGTCGTAGGCGAGCTGGATCGACGGCCGCACGTCTTCGATCGAGAACCCGCGGCCGGCCAGAATCTCCTCGTACACCTGCGTATGGAGATCGGGAACGCCCGCCGAGAACTCGAGCGTTTCGCCGTCGGTCTTGATCGCGCGATACGTCTGCGGTGAGCCGGGCGGCAAGTCCGCCGCGTCGACGGACAAGTACCAACGCACACGCGCCCGCTCGAGCTCGAAGACGCCTGACATCTTATCGGGCTGCGCGAGAAATACCGCTTGGCTCTGCGGCGCGCCGTACAGCCAGAGCATCAAGTCGAAGAGATGTACGCCGATGTTGAGCGCGAGCCCACCGGACTTCTCGGCCGCGCCTTTCCACGACGTGTGATACCAGCGGCCGCGCGCGGTGATGTACGTGAGCTCGATGTCCGCGCGGTGCTTCTGTGCGACGAGCTTTTCGCGAAGCGCGCGCAATTGCGGCAACAGGCGCAACTGCAGCACGGTGTAGACGCGCCGCTGATACTCGCGTTCGAGCGCGGCGAGCTGGTCGAGGTTCCACGGATTGATGACGAGCGGCTTCTCGCAAATCGCATGCGCGCCAGTGCGCAAGGCGAGGCGAACGTGCGCGTCGTGCAGGTAGTTCGGCGAGCACACGCTGAGGTAATGAATGCCGTCGCCATGTTGCCGGCGTTTCTCGAGGAACCGGTCGAAGCGCTCGGTCTCGGTGAAGAATGCCGCGTCGGGAAAGTAGCGGTCGATGATGCCGACGCTGTCGTGCGGGTCGACGGCGGCAATGAGCTTGTTGCCGGTATCCGCGATCGCCTTCATGTGCCGCGGCGCAACAAATCCCGCGGCACCGACGAGGGCGAAGTTGAACGACATGCAGGCAGGTTATAGCTGGCTCGGGCGTAGATATCATCGCCTCCCATGAGCTGGATCCCGATCGCGAAGCCGCCGACAAAGCGCGGCAATAACGGTCGGATCGTCGTTCATGACGGCCGCATCGTGTGGCTTTGGTACGGCGAGTACGCCGAGTGCGCGACCTACGATCCGAACGCTGATCGCTGGACGCCTCTACCATCGTTCGATCAAACGCGTCGCACTGGGGCGCTCGTCGCATCGGCGGGCACGACGCTTGTCGTGTTCTCGGGTGCGCCGCATCGCCGCTATTCCGACCCGGATCCACCGACGCCGGGCGGGTATCGGCTCGATGGCGAGACGTGGCGGCCGCTCGCCACGAAGCACCAGCCTTCGGCTCGCCTCGGGGCCCACCATGTGTGGACGGGGACCGAGCTCGTCGTGTGGGGCGGGGACAAGCGTGGGCCGGTCGCAACTGGCGCGGCTTACGACCCGGTGAAAGATTCGTGGCGAAAGCTCGCGACGAATGGTGCACCGCCTTCCCGCACGTCTGGTCCTGTTTGGTCGGGGCGCGAGCTGTGGCTGTTCGACAAGACGAGCGGCTTCGCTTATGCGCCGCCGGATGATCGCTGGCGTGCGATCGCAGGCCCGAAGGGGCGCCATTATGGTGATGCTTTCGCACGTCTCGGCGACGGTGCCCTGTACGTCCAACGCGACGAGCCCGACCGCACCGACACCGCCATCATGTCAGCATGGACATACGACGCGGCCGCTGATCGCTGGAACGCGCGCACGAAGCCGCCCGAGGTCCGCGGCGCAGCTCCCACGCTCATCGAATGCGGCGACCGTGTCGTGCTGGCGTTGAACGGCAAGCTGTTCGAATACCTCGTGGCCGAAGACGCGTGGGGACCACAACCGGCCCTCCTCGACAAGCATCTCTACGAAGCCGAGTACGCATGGCTCGCGGGCGCGCTGTATTGCTTCCCGCAGTACGGTTACGAAGAGGAGTGCTGGCGGCTCGAGCTTCCGCCGACGCCGGCGTCCGTGGCCGCTGTGCCGGTGCCGCTCACCAACGCGCCAGAGGTCGACATCCCGCGCGGGCCAGCCGTCACTGCCGTCGTGCTCGCGGACAACGGCGCGGTCCTCGCGGGACATCTTGATGGCAGCGTTCGATTCGATGGCGAGCTCGTGCGCGCGCCGGATCAACAACGCATCTGGGGACTGGCGTATCACCGCGCGCATTGGACATGTCTCCTCGGCGACGTGCTCGAGATCCGAGCTGGTGCCGGTCAACCGGCGAGAGTGAGCGTCCCATTCGCAGCGCACTCGCTCGCGCATCGAGGGGACACGCTCGCGGTCGGAGGTATCGACGGGCTCGCGGTGTACACGTGGGAACGCGCGACGTGGCAGCTCGCGAAGTCGATAACGGCATCGGACGTTCTCGAAGTCGCGCTGTCGGGCGACGGTCGGACGTTGGCCGCGGTGACGATCGGCGCGAAGAAGGACCTGATCGAGCTGCGCGGTGCGTCGGACCTCGAGCTCATTGGAACGATCAAGAGCCCGTTCGAGCGCGGCACGAGCTCGGCGATCCCGATGAGCGACTCGACGGCGATCGTCGCGGGCGGCGGCAGCTACGACATGGAGCGCCGGTCGATCGGTAAGACGCGCGCGACCGACAAGCTCCACACATCTTGCGCCTGGTCGGCACCCATCGTCGCAAGCGCCAACGGACGATGGCTCGCGTCGCGCGATGCCGGTGCGGGCGTCGAGCTTCACGATCTCGAGGCCTCAGGTCGTCGAGAGTTGTTGTTCTCACCGCTCAGAGGTCCAGGCAGCTCGAGCGATGGTGACGAGCCGTTAGACCCACCGCCGCATCCCGCGAACCTCTTCCAACCGAAGCGATGGGGCGGAAGTGTGTCCGCGATCGCCATCGATGATCGCGGAGCCACGCTCGCCGTTGGCACGGTGATCGGCGCGACGTATGTGATCGATCGCGAGGGCATGGGACTCGTGGTTCGCGCGCACGACGGCACGCGACACGAGCTCCAACCGGCGCGTGCAGAGCGCAGCGAAGTGATGAAGCCGCTCGCGATCGGCGGCGATGCGATGCGCGGTGTCGTCACGGTGATCGACGGTAACGGACGAATGGGCGAGCTGGACGTCGGCAGCGGCGTGTGGACATGGGGCGGAACGGTCGCGCCCGCGGAACCGTTCGAATCGGAGCTCGCCTGGAATGCGCCGACCGTGCGCCGGCGCGGCCGGTTCGTGACGGACGCGCAGGGCAACGTGTTCGACTGGGCGACAGGCGCGCGGATCCCGCCGGAGGAGCGGCGCAGCGATCCCGATGATCTCGGTCTATGCACGATCGTCGATCGCGATCTGATCGAGCGCGATGCAATCACCCTCGACGAGCGCAGCCGCTCCGCGCTGCCGGGCCCGGTGCCGACGCCCATGACGTCCGGTCAGCGCACCGAGATCGAGTGGCTCGGCGGCAAGCGCTGGTTCGTCGAGCTTGCAACGACGAGCAACGCGTACGTCGGCGTCTCTCACATCGTCGACACGTCGAGCGGCGTCGTCACGCCCGTGCCGTTCAAAGAAGCGCGCCCTTCGCTCGACGGGCGGCACTTCTGCGAGGCAGGTAAAGAGGACTACGCGCGTCGCTGGAACATCTACGCCGATGATGTGACGACGCCACGCGCGTTCACGTCGCCGGTACCTCTTCGATCCCTCGCGGTCCTCCCCGGCGCAGGCGCGCTCCTCGGGTGGACGTCGTCGGAGCTCCTGTTCTTTGCTTCCGATGGAACACGACGCCAGACGTATCGCGGCATCTCGATCGCCGGCGTTTGCCCGTCGCGTGATGGCAAGTACGTCGTGACGTGGACGTACGACGGTTTGTTCAGGCGCTGGCCTGTACCAGATTGAGACGGCGGCGATGAAGAAGCAGATCGAGGGAGTGGCCGGCTAGATTGTCGGCCACTTCGCCCAATACGACGTCGCCCCGACCCGCGCGACGAGCCAATCCCACGTCGCCTCGCTCACGAGCACGAGCCCGTTGCGATGGCGCGGATGCAACCCGATCGGCGGGTCGGGCAACGCGCGCGCATCATCGATAGCGTGATCGAGCGGCGAATCGGCGCCTATGAACGCGAGCGGCATCACGCGCACGCGGTCATCGTGGGCGATCCCTTCGGGTCGTAGGCTGACGGGCGCGTGCGTGTAGTACGCGACCATGAACATGATGTGCCGCTCGGGAACGATGACCGTCTTACCGGCGGGAATCTTCGCGGCCATCGCGGCCGACACGAGCGAGGGATGCATCAGCACGCGACCTTCGGCGCGATCGACCGGCAACCGCAGCGCGAGAACGATCGCGACGAGTGCGCACGCAGCATCGCGATAACGTGGGATGAGCTGCGTCGCGATCGCAGCGCAAAGGGCGAGCGGGATATGCGCGGACAGGCGCAGGCGAAAGCCGAGTCCTTGGGGATCGTCGACGGCAAGCCACGGTAGCGCGACGATGATCGCAAGCGCGATGGCCCCGATCGCAATGACGCGGGTGGCGTACTGCTTGTGATCGTAGGGCTTGATCGCGAGCGTCACGATCGCGACGATGGCGGCCGCGACGCCGAGGGCCGCTTCGTGGCCGAAGACCAGGCGGTAGCGCGGCAGGGCAAGGGCAGGGAGTGACCATTCGGCGTGGGAGAGCCGTATCAGTGCGAGGTCGGCGGGCGACATGAATCGCTGGGGCGCGACGATGCCGAGCACCATGACGACGACAAGTGCGAGCGCGCCGATGACGAGCATGTACAACAGGCGCCGACCGCGCAGTGCACCACGGCCGCGCGCGTCCTCGACGATCGCCGGCAGCGCAAAGGCGATGACGAGCCCGGCCGCGAGCTTGTGCGTCAAGAGTGTCGCAACGGTGCCGAGTGCGAAGTGGACGATACGCGCACGCGTCGGTCGTTCGAGCATGCGCATCAGCAGCCACAAGGCGGTGAGCCCGACGGTGAGGCCGAAGCCCTGCTTCACGAACTCCGTGGAGAGGTACTGCGACGAGGCGGTCATCGCGGCGAGGACTGCCGCGACGAGGCCGGCGCCGCGCGAGCGACCGAGCCGCGCCCCGACGGCATACGCCGGCAGCGCGACGAGCGCAGGACCGATGGCGGCCCCGAGCTTCGCGCCCGTGATCGGATCCGTCGCGGCTGCGAACGGCGCCATGAACCAGAACGTCAACGGCGACGCTGGATACTGAAGCGCGCCGTGCTCGAGGAGCGCGCGGACTTGTAGCGGATAGAAGTAGCCGTCGACGCCGAGCGGGAAGGGCGAGTAGGCGAGCGCGTTCCAGCGTTGCCAGGCCGAATACGCGGTCAGGGCGAGGACCCCGATGACGATCGCAATGCGAATCGCAATGTCGGGGATGCGCGGCACGCGCGGAGCATAGCCGCGCCGCTTGCAACGTATCGACGTTGAAGAACACGAACGCGAATCGCGTGCCGCCACATCCGACGGGACGTCGCGCTGCTACTCTCCGCGCGTGCCTAGCGCCGTTGTCCTGCTCTCCGGTGGCCTCGATTCGACGACCGCACTCGCTGTCGCCGCGAAGTCCTTCGACTGTTATGCGCTCACTGTTCGATACGGTCAGCTGCATTCCGTCGAGCTCGAAGCGGCGAGGCGCGTCGCCCAGCGGGCGGGCATCAAAGACCATCGGGTGATCGACATCGACCTCGCTCAGCTCGCGAGATCGGCATTGACGCGCGCTGATGTCGCGGTGCCGAAGGACCGCAGCCTCGCCGAGATTGGCGCGCCCGGCGATGTCCCGGTGACCTATGTGCCGGCGCGCAATACCGTCCTGCTCGCGCTGTCGCTCGCCTGGGCGGAGTCACTCGGCGCGCGCGATATTTTCGTTGGCGTCAACGTCCTCGACGCGAGCGGCTATCCCGACTGCCGGCCCGAGTTCATTCGCGCGTTCGAGGCGCTCGCCCAAGTCGCGACGCGCAGCGGTGGCTTCCACATTCATGCGCCGCTCATCGAGCTCACGAAGGCGCAGATCATCCAGCTCGGCACGAAGCTCGGCGTCGATTACGCCATGACGCACAGCTGCTACGACCCCGGGCCCGATGGTGGCGCATGTGGGCGTTGCGACGCGTGCGCACTTCGCAAGAAAGGCTTCGCCGAAGCCGGTGTCGCCGATCCAACGCGATATGCTGGTTCCTGATGAAGCTCGGTACGCTGCTCCTGCGCAATGCGGCGATCGGCCTCTCGCAGCTTGAAGCGGCCCTGCGCAATCAGGTGCTGTACGGCGGCCGGCTCGGCACGAACCTCGTCGAGCTGGGCTTCATCGATCTCGAGCTCCTCTCGACGTATCTCGCGGAGCTGAGCGGGTTTCCCATCGCGACGCCGACCCTCCTCGACGACGCGGACAAGGCGCTCCTCGACAAGCTCGGCTCGGACGATGCGCACCGTCTGCGTGCGATGCCGCTTGGCTATCTCGGCGAAGGCCAAGAGACCGTCGCGGTCGCACTCGTCGAGCCCGGCGATGCACATGCGCTGCAAACCCTCGAAGTGCGGCTCGGCGCGAAGGTCACGCCCTACGTCGTGCCCGAGCTTCGCGCGCTCTACTACCTCGAGCGCCACTTCGGCACGCCACGTCGCGCGCGCTTCATTCGCACGGCACGAAACGGGACGGATCCGGGCGACGTGCTCATCGGTGACGACCGCCGCCGCAGCCAACCGGCCGGTGGCATTGCGATGCCGCCGAAGCTGACGCTCGAGCCGCGCCGCCGTCGCGCATCGCAAGCGCCGCTGACGCATGCGGTGCCGACCGCGCTGACCTATGGCGCCGCCTGCGAGAAGATCGACACGGCGGCGAACCGGGAAGTGATCGCCGACACGTTCGTCGATTACGCGCGGGGCCGCTGTGACGCCTTGGTCGTCTTCCTCATTCGCGATGGCAACGCGACGGGTTGGCGAGGCTATATCGCGCCGCCGAACAGGCCGACGCGTCCGATCGAAGAGCTGTCGCTACCGCTCGGAGGCACGTCGGCGCTTCAAGCGGCCCATGACGGCACGACGATCTACGTCGGTCCGCCGCCGTCCGCGGCGAAGCCGGTCGAGTCGGTGCTGTGGACAGCCCTGGGGGCGGAGCCGCAACCCGTTGAAATGGTCGTCGTGCCGATCCTCGTGAAGCAACGCGCGGTCAATCTCGTGTATGCGCATACGCTCGGCGGCACTCCGCCCCAGGCGCTGGTCAACGAGCTGTCCGATCTCGCCTCCCGCGCGCAAACTTCGTATCTCCGCTTGATCCGCCAGACTCGCGGAGCGTGATCTCAGCGCCCGGTGAGGCGCGATCGCACTGCGAGCCCCACATACCCGGAACGGGGCAAAGTCAAGGGGTTACGAGCGTTCAAAATGTGGATCAAGTAGCTGAAATCGCAACAGAACTTAGGCTTGTCCGATCCCGGTTTCAGGAACTTGATTTTGGCTGCCAAAGGGGGAAAGTCCACCTGTGGCGCAACGTTTGACGATGCAAAATCCCAAGGTCGGGCCCGGTACGATCGCAGCTGCTCTTGCCGCCCTCTCGATGGCGGTCCTGACGCACTTCTTCATGTGAGTCGCTTCCGTCTCGGGGGAGACGGGATCGGATTTCGCTGAGAAGGTCGGTCTCCAGTTTCGGAGATCGGCGAGTTACGAGCTGTCAGCCTTGTTCTGTCCAGTAGCGGACCCAGTCGCCGTGCTCGATTAACGAGCCGAATTTGACGGCCTGGGGATCTGTCAGCGTGTAAATCCACGCCCAGACTTGTTCGTTGGTCTCGTCGAGCGTGACCTTCCGGATGACGCGGGCGAATTCCTGGCCCTCGTAGGCGTCGAGGAGGCCGAACGTCGCGGCGAGCTCGGACAGCCAGATGACCTCGCCGACGATGGTGCCGGTGCCGGTCTCGACGAACCCCGGGTGGCCCATGGGAAACGCGTACATGGTGCCGGTCGTCGTGGCTTTGGCGCTGCGCGTGATTTGATTCGCGACGAGCGAGCGCGCCGTTTGGCCCTGGCGCAGCGTGCCGTAGACGAAGAGGCGATCGAGGATCTCGTGCGATCCGGTCGTGCGCTCGACCTCGAAGGTCCGTGTATTGCGCCGACGCTCACCCATGCCGTTCATTCTTAACGCGCCGCACGATGTGTCGCCAGGTGCGAAATGGGGTCGGACGCCATTTAACGCCGTCGATGTGTCGCCCGCGTTTCACATTCGCAACGCGCGGCGAAACTTCAGTGGCGCGCCTGGTGCAGCGCGACGCACTAGCGGAGCGCGACGACCTGATCGACGAGCGGTAAGACCATCGCCGCGCCCGTCCCCTCGCCGTGGCCGAGGCCGACCTCGAAGATTGGTTTGAGGTCCAAATGCTCGAGGATGGCGGGATGCGTGAAGCTCCCGCGATGCGCCGCGATCAGATAGCCGCGGACGGCGGGAGCGAGCTGCGCGGCGATGAGGGCCGCCGCGCCGGTTGCGTAGCTGTCGAGAATCACCGGGATGTTGATCGACGCGCAGCCGAGCATCAGGCCGGCCAGCACCGCCGTCTCGGAGCCGCCGAACGTCGCGAGGAGCTCGAGCGCGCCTAGTCGCCCCGCAGACGCGCCACGAATGCTTGCCGCTTCGGCAATGTCGTCGCGGAGGCCGAGCACGGGGGCCTTCGTGATCGCGCCCAGAATCGCGGAGGACGCGACCTCGGCCCCGACGCCGATTGCTCCGAGCGGGAGCACGTCGAGGGCGGGGGCAGGCGCCGCTGTCGATAGCCCGGGCGCCGCTGAGGCGAGGCCCACCGCGGTCGTCGGCGGCTCCGCCAACGACATTGCGAGCGCGATCCCCGCTTCGAGGCCGAGCGCCGCATCGATGATCGTCATCGCCGGCTCGTCCATTAGGTTGTGCGTCGCGCCGCGGCCGAGCGGCACGGCAATGTCTGGCAACTGCGATGGCTCGCGCGCGCCCGCATCAATCAGCAGGATCGGCGTCGAGCTACTGCGCGCCACTTGGCAAAGCGCGGCGCTGCCATCTGAGATTGCGCGGGCCGCGAGCACGCTGGGATGCTCCGCGCCCATCGCGATCCCTGGATCGCCGACGCCGTGATCACCGATCGCGACGACGATCTTGCGTTGCCCCCCACGCGGGCGCGACGAATGCTGCGCGGCGCCGAGCGCGTAGGCCAGGCGCGACAGCATGTCGGCATTAGCGC
>CBHWBX010000144.1:0-9440 GCA_966111935.1 uncultured Gemmatimonadaceae bacterium | reverse complement strand
TTTTGTTCGGCGCCCCGCCCCCCTAACCCAAACCCCCGACAGTGCATCGATCACGCACCACCTCGATTAATGCGCGGCGCAACCCGAACCGCGGTTCCATAGCAGAGCACTTCCGTCACTCCCGACATGATCTCCGTGGCATCGTAACGGACCGCAATAAGCGCGTTCGCACCCAGCGCTTGCGCGTGGTTCACGGCGGTCTCGAAGGCGTCGGCGCGGGCGCGTTCGCAGAGATCGGTGAGCAGCGTGATGTTTCCGCCGACGAGCGTCTGGAGGCCGGCGCCGATCCGGCCGATCACCGACCGGGAGCGAACGATGATCCCGCGGACGATGCCGAAGGTTTCGACGATGTCGTAGCCCTCGAGCGAGTTGGCGGTCGTGGACGTGAAGTCGGACAGCGGGCGAATGGGCATGGTTGGAAGGGTGAAGTCCACGAGAACATACGGCGAATCGTGCCGCCGGGCTTCAGCCGCTTCAGCCGGCTGGCCATTGCGCTCGGCCGACCGGCGGTAAGATTGGGCAGGACCTCGAGCCCCCGGAGATTGCCATGCGCCGCTCGCTGATCGTTGCCTTCGCCGCCGCCGTCCCCCTTGGGGCGCAGCAGCCGGATCTGCCGGCCCGCGTCGACCGGATCTTCGCCCAGTTCGATCGCGGCACGCCCGGGTGCGCGGTCGGACTCGCCAGAGACGGCCGCCCGCTTTATACCCAGGGCTACGGGTCGGCGAACCTCGAGTACAACGTGCCGCTGACCGATTCGTCGGTGATGGAGAGCGGTTCGGTCGCGAAGCAGTTCACCGCGGCCGCGCTCGTCCTCCTCCAGCAGGACGGCAGGCTCTCGATCGACGACGACATCCGGAAGTACCTGCCCGAGGTCCCGAACTTCGGCAAGACGATCACGATCCGGCATCTGCTCACCCACACGAGCGGACTCCGTGACCAGTGGGGGCTGTTGGGGATCGAAGGCCGCGGCCCCGGCAGCCAGGTCCACTCGCCGGCGACGACGCTCGACCTCGTCGTCCATCAGAAAATGCTCAACTTCCCGCCGGGGAGTGAATATCTCTACAGCAACACCGGCTACTCGCTCGCCGGGATCATCGTCGAGCGGGTGAGCGGCAAGCCGCTCGGCACGTTCCTGCGCGACCGCCTCCTCGTGCCGCTCGGGATGATGCACACCCAGCTGCGCGACGACTACACGCGCGTCGTCCCGAACCGTGCGACGGCGTACTCGCTGTCGCGCGGGAGCTATCACCAGGACATGCCGTTCACGAACATGGTCGGCAACGGTGGGCTGCTCTCGACGATGGGCGACCTGCTCAAGTGGAACGAGAACCTCGATCAGCCGAAGGTCGGCGGTGCGTCGTTCACGCGCGCGCTCGAGACGAGCATGACGCTCACGAGCGGCCGGAAGATTCCGTACGCGCTCGGGCTCGAGAATCTCGAGTACGACGGCGTACGCGAGGTGAGCCACAGCGGCTCGACGGCCGGATATCGCACGTTCATGGCGCGCTATCCCGATCAGCACGTGACGGTCGCCGTCTGGTGCAGCAATGCCGGCGTGAATCCGACGAGCCTCGCGCACCAGGTCGCGGATCTGGTGCTCACGAAGCCGCAGCGCGCCGCGCAGGCGGGTGCGGCGATGATCCATCTGACGAATGCGCAGCTCGCGAGATGGGCGGGCACCTATCGCGATCCGCACACCGACGTCACGATGACGCTGGGCGTTGCCGACACGGTGCTCACCGCGCCGACGCGTCCGGCGACGACGCTCGTGCCGACCGCACCGAATCGCTTCCGCGCGACGAACGCCGAGGCTGTGTTCAGCGGCGACGCCGGGCGGCGGTCGTTCCTGCTCGTGCGCGCCGGCGGCGACACGTCGCGCTTCGAGGAAGTGCGGGTGCCGTCCGTCGCGCCGCGCGCCGACGATTACGTCGGACGGTATGTGAGCGACGAGCTGGACGTCGAGCTCCGCATCGTCGCGCGCGACGGGAAGCTCGTGATGGTGCGTCGTCCCGCCGACGAGATCGAGCTGCGCCCCGCATACACCGACGACTTCCAGGCGGTCGGACTTGGCTCGCTGCGTTTCGGACGCGACTCGGCCGGCGCGATCACGGGTTTCGCGATCTACGCCGGCCGGGTGCTCGACGTGCGGTTCAAGCGCGTGCGCTGATCCAGGGTCGGCGCACGCCGACGATCACGGCTTCTCGCTCGACGCGACGCGTGTCGCAGGGCCACTCGTGCGGCGGCCGCTCAGCATCCATTCCTGCTTGCCCTGCACGATCGTGCCGGTGATCTCGGTCGGCGCGAGCTTGATCGTCACCTTCGCCGTGCCCTTGGCGACGCGAACGAGACCCGTGAGGACGTCGTTGTCGACGGAGACGTTGTCGATCAGCGCCGGGCCGCCGTCGTCGGTGATGATCGACGCTTCGAGACAATCGTCGACGCTCTCGAGGAGGATCATGCCGACCTTGGCGCTCGTGCTGTCCTTCGTCAGCGCGGTGATGCGAAAGATTCCCGTCTGCGTGGGCGCGGCGCACGGCTTGGTCGGGCCGGCGATGAACGAGAGCGCGAGCAGCGAAGTGGCGATCAACATATGCATCTCCTCGGTGGTGGGCGAATCGCGATGTGAAGCGCGACGCGCGTCGTGTTGATTTGGTCTACGCTATTCGACACTGAAAAGATTCGCCGTGGTTGTTCGGATGCTGTTTGCGAGTCGTCACGGTTCGGATTCGAGAGATTCGTAATAACGCGTTGCGCGATGTGAGAGACGGGACGCACGAAGGGATGACCCGCTGCCTTCGGTCGGTGAAACGCAACGTTGGCGATACGAACTCCTTTGTGACGGATCCAGCGGCACAGATCACGCATTTTAGGAGGCAACGACCCACCGTCGACGGAGTGCGGGATGTCAGAACAGGCCTCGATGCCGGCCCTCAAGGGGCTCGAGAACGAGTACGAGATACGCGGCGAGCTCCGCGGTACGGATGCCGCTCGCTACTATATAGGAAGAAAGCGGGACGACCATGCGGCCGAGGTCGCCATCATGGTCTTCCACGACGGCAAGGGCGCCGAGAACAACGCGCTCTCGCACTACGCCGCCGACGCGCAGATCCTCGAGCGCAACGGGCACCCAGCGATCCCGCGCGTGCTCGGCGGACGCTGGCTCGACCATGGCGGCTTCGCGCTGATCACGGAGCGGATCGTCGGCGAGACGCTCGACGAGCGGCTCGAGCGCGGCGAGAAGTTCTCGAATCCGCACCTCGCGATGATGCTCCAGGAAGTGAGCGCCCTCCTCGATTGGGCGCGCGAGGCCGGGGTCGTCCATCGCGGCGTCACGCCGGACACGATCTTCTTCGAGCGCGGGTCGAACCGGATGCACATCGCGTTCGTGCCGACGCCGATCTCGATGTCCGGGCTGCCCGACGCCTGTTCGGACGCACGCACGATCGGCGCGCTCGCCTGGTCGGTCCTCACGGGCAAACCGTACGATCGGGTGGAAACGCGCTCGCTCGGCGACGTCTGTCCGAATCTCGCGACGCGCGTCATCGAAGCGACCGATCGGATGCTGAAGTGCAAGGACAACTCGGAGGCGCCGGACGTCGCGACGTACCTCGGCATTCTCGCCGCGGGCGATGTGCTGAAGCAGGCGGAAGTCGAGCTGGCCGCGCAGAAGGAAGAGTACGACGAGCAGCACGCGGCCGCGCTCAAGGCATGCGAAATCCAGCGTGAGCAGGTCGAGCAGCACGCGCAGGAACAGCTCGCGATGCTCGCCGGCGAGCGCGAAGAGTTCCAGCGTCAGATGTCCGAGGAGCGCGCGGCGATGGACGCCGAGCGGGCCCAGATGCAGGCGCTGCTCGCCGAGCGGAAGGATCGACTGGGCGCGGTGCGCACCGAGCTCGATCAGCAGCGCATCGAGCTCGAACGGCGGCTCGCGGAGCTCGAGCAGTATCGCGCGGAGATCGAGAAGGTGCGCGACGAGGCGCTCTCGGCACGCGAGGATGCGAAGGCGGCGATGGCGAGAGCGGCCGAAGCCGCGGCGGCACACAACGCCGCCGTGAAAGCGGCGGCAGCCGCGGCGACCGCGGGCGCGGCCGGTGCGGCGAGCGGCATCACCGGCAAGGGTTCGAGCGCGACGGCGGACAAGGACGTGACGGCGCCCGCCGAGCTCGCGGACATGCCGACGCCGCCGAAGGCACCCCCGGTCGTGATTCCGGAGATCGAG
This sequence comes from uncultured Gemmatimonadaceae bacterium, assembly GCA_966111935.1. GTDB lineage: Bacteria > Gemmatimonadota > Gemmatimonadetes > Gemmatimonadales > Gemmatimonadaceae > JAQBQB01. The sequence continues at coordinate 5,221 of CBHWBX010000144.1, read as the reverse complement.
CCGCTCAAGGCGCCGAAGCTGGCGAAGCCACCGAAGGCGCCGAAGTGGAGCAAGATCGCGCCGGTGGATCTCGAGCACACCGACGAAGAGAACATCGAGCCGCCGGGGAAGCCGCGGTGGATGTTGCCCGCGGGGATCGCAACGCTCGTGCTCATTCTCGTTGCGGTCGTCTACGCGGCGATGCATCGCACGCCGGAGACGCCGGATACGATCCGCCTCGGCAAGTCGACGGTCGTGCCGACGGCGCCGCGAACCGACTCGGGCTTCGTGCCGCGCGGCGGGTTCCTGACGCAGTCGGCGGGCGGCTCGCTCGGCGCACGCATCAATGGCTCGCCGGCGATGACACCTGCGGATTCAGCCGCCGCGGCCGCCGCGGCGATGTCGGCCGCGCCGGCGACGGCGGTGGTGGCGAATCCGGATTCGGTCGCCCGCGCCGACAGTATCGCGGCGGCGCGCGCACGGCGAGCGGCGCGTGAAGAGGCGGCTCGACAGGAGATCGCTCGGCAGCGCGAGGAATGGAAGCGCCGTCCGGTGACGCAGGCCGACATCGACAGCCTCAACTCGCCGTCCTCGACGTGGAATCGAAACCCGCGTCCGCAGCCGACCGCGCCGCCGACGACGGTTCCGGTTCCGCCGGTGCCGACGTACACGGGCACGACGCCGCGCTCGGATACGGTCTATCGTCGCGGCGGGTTGATCCGTCCCGATGGAAGTCCGATCCGCCCGGACTCGGTCCGACCGGATACGACGTATCGTAGGCGATAGGGGAAATCGCGCGGGGTTGAGCCCCGCGCGATTTTTTCGATATGCCTGCTCAATTTCCCAGCGAATCCGGCGCCGACGGCTCATTCGTCCGGCAGAAGTATTCGATCCGCGATCGTTTCACGGCCGACGGCTCGTCGGGATTTCCGGCGGTGCCCGGGCGATACCATCTCTATGTGTCGCTCGCCTGTCCGTGGGCGCATCGCGCGATCATCGTGCGCAAGCTGCTCGGACTCGAGGACGTGATCTCGATGTCGGTCGTCGATCCGATCCGCGACGATCAGGGATGGGCGTTCCGCGAAGGGGAAGGGCACACCGTCGATCCGGTGTGCGACTTCAAGTTTCTCTCCGAGGCGTACCTCGCGACGGATCCGAGCTACACCGGGCGCTACACCGTTCCGTGCATCTGGGATCGCGAGCGCGGGCGCCTCGTCACGAACAACTATCCCGACATCACGATCGATTTCGAGACGCAGTTCGCGAAGTATCACAAGCCGGGCGCGCCGGATCTCTATCCGGAACGGCTGCGCGGCGAGATCGATGAAGTGAACGCGGTCGTGTACAAGGACGTCAACAACGGCGTGTACATGGCGGGGTTCGCGACGACGCAGCGTGTCTACGAGCGCGCGGTCGACTTGCTGTTCGCGCGACTCGATTGGCTCGAGGAGCGCCTGGCCGGGCGCAAATACCTCGTCGGTGAGCAGCTGACGGAGGCGGACATCCGTCTCTTCACGACGCTGGTGCGCTTCGACGCCGTGTACTACGGCCACTTCAAGTGCAACATCCGCCGGCTCGTCGACTATCCGCGGCTGTGGAACTACGCACGCATGCTCTATCAGACGCCGTCGTTCGGCGACACCGTGAACTTCGATCACATCAAGCGGCACTACTACATGACGCACGATCAAATCAATCCCAATCGCATCGTACCGAAGGGGCCGTTGATGGACTGGTCGGCGCCGGTCGTGGAGCGGCCGTGAGCTCGTACGTGATTCGCGACGCGCGCGACGAGGATCGCGAGCGTGTAGCCGAGTTGACGCGCCGCGCTTATGAGGAGTTCGCGGACGTCATGGAGCCGAGCGCGTGGCAGGCGTTCGAGCGCGCGATGAGCTCCGTCCTCGACGACAGCGGCGCGGGGCAGTGCATCGTCGCCGACGACGACGGGCGGATCGTCGGCAGCGTGTTCCTCTACGGCGCGGGGACGTCGGCGTACGGCGACGACACGCATCGTCTCGAGGAGCCGGAGTTTCGGTTGCTCGCGGTCGCTCCGAACGCGCGCAGCCGGGGGATTGGGCGCGCGCTCGTCGAGGAGTGCATTCGTCGCGCGCGGGCGAGCGGCGCGCATGCGATCGGCCTGCATTCGTCGCGGAGCTTCGCGACGGCGATCGCGATGTATCAGGCGATGGGATTCAGCCGGGTGCCGGAGCGCGACTTCCAACCGGAAGGCGCCGAGCTGGTCGAAGGCTTCCGTCTAGCGATCTGAGTTTCGGCCGACCCAGTACGCGATCGCCGCGAGGGCGAGCGACGTGAGCGAGATCGCGCAGACGCCCGCCCAGCGCCAGCGATCCCACGCCCAGACGCCGGCCGCCGAGCCGAGAGATCCGCCGGCGAAATAGGTGACCATGTAGACGGTGTTCAGGCGGTTGTGGTGCTCCGCCGGCAGGCGATAGATGCGCGTCTGATTCGACACGCCGACCGCCTGCATCCCGGCATCGAGGAGGATCACGCCGATCACCAGGCCGGCGAGCGTGGCGCCGAACGCGGTGAAGAGCAGGAACGACGTCATGACGATGAGCAGGCCGAAGCCGACCGTGCTGCGCGGCGTGCGCTTGTCGGCGAGCCGCCCGACGAGTGGCGCGGCCATCGCGCCGACGATGCCGACCAATCCGAACGCGCCGGCGACGGCGCTGCCGTAATGCAGCGGCGGCAGCTCGAGGCGAAAGGCGAGCGTCGTCCAGAAGGCGCTGAAGGCGAAGAAGTTCAGCGCGCCGATGATCCCGGCGTCGCGCACGATCGGCTGGGTCTTCGCCACGGTGACGAGCGATGTCATGAGCCGGCGATAGGGCACCGGCGTTCGCGGCGGCTCCGAGGGCAGCAGTCGCGCGAGCAGCAGCGCGAGCACGACCATCAATACCGCGGCGAGCGCGAACATCGCACGCCATCCCGCGACGGCGCCGACGGCGCCGGCGATGACGCGCGCGCCGAGAATGCCGATGAGCAATCCACCCATGACGCGTCCGACGGTGCGCCCGCGTACCGATGGATCGACGAGCCCTGCGGCGAAGGGGATCACGAGCTGCGGCACGATGGTCGTCGCGCCGATCGCGAAGCTCGCAAGCTCCATCCATCCGAGTCCCGGCGATGCGGACGCCGCGGCGAGCGACGCCGCGACGGCCCAGAGCAGAACGACGATGAGCTTCCGCCGCTCGAAGACGTCGCCGAGGGGCACGAAGAAGAGCAGACCGGCGGCGTAGCCGACCTGAGACGCCGTGGCGACGAGACCGACGCTGCCGTCGGTGACGCCGAACGAGCGACCGATCTGCGGGAGCAGCGGCTGATTGTAGTACAGATTCGCGACGACCGCGCCCGCAGTGAAGGCGAGCAGTCCGATCGGCAATTTTCCGCGTTCCATGCCAAAATCTACTGGAAAACCGATCCCGGGATTTACCTCGATCCGGCGATTTCCGTTTAATCTTCGGCATGCCAACCCAGACCCACCGCACGACGATCCACACGCGCTTCTCGGATACGGACGCGCTCGGACACATCAACAATGCGAGCTTCGCGACCTACGCCGAGATCGCCCGACTCGAGTTCTTCGGCGCGCTGGGAACGACGGTGCAGTCGCTGATCCTCGCCAACCTGTCGATCGACTTCCGCCGCCAGGTGCTCGTCGGCGAGCGCGTCCATGTCGAGACGTGGGTCGAGAAGCTCGGCACGAGCAGCGTGTCGGTCGGCCACACGATCTTTGCCAACGACGAGCGTGCCGCGGACGTACGCTCGGTCGTCGTACACTTCGACTACACCGCAAATCGCCCGGCGCCGCTCGCCCCCGAACTCCGCGATCGGCTGACCGCCTACCTGAAGTAACCCCCGCGGCAAATCGCAGTCGATGTCACCGCCCGCCTGGCGGGCGCTCGCGCCGTGTCTGCTCCTTGCCGGAGCATGCGTCGCGACGCCTCGCAGCACGTATAGCTCGACGCTCGTACCTGCGGGCCGCGCCGCCGAACCGGATTCGACCCCTGTTCGTGAGACGCAGGCGCACGCGCCGCGCTTCTACTTCGGCCGCGACTACGGGAGCGAGGCGCAGTTCAACCCGTTGACGCAGATCGTCAACGAAGGGTTCGACGTGTTGCGCACGCGGAACGAGGACCGGCACATCCTGTCGCGCGATTATGCGAGGGCGTTCCGCAACATCATGTCGTCGGTGGTGCACGCCGATCGGACTTTCCGGGAGTACGGCGTCGCGCGCGCGATGCGCAACGAGTGGCTGCCGCTCACACTCGGCGACGACCAGGGCGGGGGCGCGTGGGTCGCGAACTACGAGTTCCACGCGTTCGGTACGGGCATGGTGTCGGTGCGCATGGAAGAGTGGTTCGCGCAGCACGGGAGCGCGCATCCGACGCTGAACGCGGTGACGACGATCATGGCGTCGCATCTGCTCAACGAGGTGGTCGAGAATGGATCGTCGCGAACTCCGAGCGAAGACGCGGCGACCGATCTGTTGATCTTCGATCCGCTCGGCATTCTGCTCTGGCGCATCGACGCTGTGCAGCGGCTGTTCAGCGGACCGCTGGAGATGACGAATTGGCCGGGACAGCCGACGTTCGATCTCCAGAATCAGACGCTGCAGAACACCGGACAGCAGTACATCGTGCGCGGCCGCATTCCCGGGACGCAACGCTGGCGTCTGATGTACGACATCGGAATGTCGAACCTGCTCGGCGTCTCGTACGTGCGGCCGAGCGGCGCAGGATGGTCGGCCGCGGTCGGACCGTACGTCGTCGAGAATCCGGTCGTCGATTCGATCAGCGGCGCGAAGACCGCGACCTTCCGGATGAACGGCGGCGTGTTCTACGATCGCAATGGCTCGCTGCTCTTCTCGGCGATCTACTCCGAACGCAGCGACATCGCGCGGGTGAACATGAATCTGTATCCCGGCTCGGTTCAGGTAGGCTCGTGGAAGCCCGGCCTGTGGCTCCAGGTGCCGCCGCGCGGCGGCGTGCGGTTCGGGGTCGTGTCGCGAATCGGGCTTGGCTTGGGGTACGGTCCGGATCGCTGAACAAAGATCCAACACGAGAAAAACGAAGACGCGGAACGGCCGGAACACGCGGAAAACGACAATCCAGTTGTTCCCCCCATTCCGCGTTTTCGTTTTCAATCGCTAGAAGCAGAAACGCGGGGGGGGGCCGGGGGGTGGTGGGGGGGGGTGGGGGGGATGGGGGGGGGTGGGGCGGGG
>CBHWBX010000143.1:0-9481 GCA_966111935.1 uncultured Gemmatimonadaceae bacterium | reverse complement strand
TCGCAGGGGATGTTCCCGAACTATCCGGTCGACGCGATCACGAACGGCGTGCACGCGATGACCTGGACGTCGCCGGCGTTCCAGACGCTGTTCGATCGGCGCATCCCGGAATGGCGGACCGACAATCTCTACCTCCGCTACGCCGTCGGCATTCCGCTCCAGGAGATCCGCGCCGCGCACGCCGAGGCGAAGAAGGAGATGATCGACGCCATCGCCGAGCGCACCGGCGTGACGCTCGACCCGAAGGTCTTCACGCTCGGCTTTGCCCGTCGCGCGACGCCGTACAAGCGCGGCGACCTGCTCTTCTCCGACCCGAAGCGTCTCGCCGAGATCGCAGCGAGCGTCGGCCCGATCCAGGTCGTCTTCGGCGGCAAGGCCCACCCGAACGACAGCGGCGGGAAGGAGCTGATTCGCCGGATCCATGCGGCCGCGGCGGCGATCAAGGAAACGATCACCGTCGTGTACGTCGAGAACTACGAGATGAACATCGCCGGGAAGATCGTCGCCGGCGTCGATCTCTGGCTCAACAACCCGATGAAGCCCCTCGAGGCCAGCGGCACGTCCGGCATGAAGGCCGCCCTGAACGGCGTCCCGAGCCTCAGCGTCCTCGACGGCTGGTGGATCGAGGGCCACGTCGAAGGCGTGACCGGTTGGTCGATCGGCGGAGTCGATCCCGAAGGGGATCAATCACGAGACGCTAATGAGATTTATCTAAAGCTCGAACGCGTCGTCCTGCCGCTGTACTACGGCCTTCCGTTCGCGTACGCCGAAGTCATGCGCTCGGCGATCTCGCTCAACGGCTCGTTCTTCAACACGCAGCGGATGGTCGAGCAGTATGTCAGAAACGCGTATTTCCCCGAGGAAGCACCGACGTTGATCGGGGCGGATTGAGGTAAGGGCGCGCATCGCGCCCTTACGCCGTCTCCGGCTCAGCTTCCAGCTCTTCTTCCATCTCCTTCGTCTTCCGGATCGCCCGCAGCGCCGTCCCTCCCGCCACGAACGACCCGAGCACGATGTAGATGTAGAAGGTGTAGAACCGCCACCAGAGCAGCGCCGCCGCGAACAGCGACGGTCCGATGACGCCCGCGAGCGCCGCACGGAACGCCAGCTCCACCGCGCCGCCGCCACCCGGCGCCGGAACCACCGCTGCACCGTAGAGAAGTCCGAGCGGCCACAGCGCCAACGGCGCGAGCGGCGCCAACGCGCCCGCCCCGAGCACCAGCGCCGGCAGTACGCACAGCCGCATCGCCACGTGCACGACCGACATGAGATACGCGCCGAACGCCCATCGCGCCTCGATGTGCTGTACGCTTTCTACCGTCGATCGCACCTGCGCGAGCCAGCGCTGGATCACGTCCCATCGGCGCCCGCCGAGTCCCATCCGGCGTGCCCAGCGCGGCGCCTCGCCGCCGCGGTGACGTCGCGACAGCACCACCGCGACCACGGCGATGCCGACCACGAATCCCGCGTACGCCCCGACGACGCCGACCAGCGCGCCGAGCACCACCCCGGCGTGACGGAAGACGATCGCGACGATGATCACCACCGTCGCCAGCGACAGCGACTCGAGAAACAGCTCGGCGAAGAGGACCACGAGCGCGCTCGGCGTCGGGATCCCCGCCTCGGCGAGGACGAGAAAACGCGCCGGCTCGGCGCCCGACCGCGCCGGCGTGATCGACGCGCCGAAGTCGCCGGCCAGCGTCGTTCGCAGCGCGGTCATGAACGTCAGCTCGATCTGCGCCGCCCGCGCGCTCCACGTGATCTTCCACGTGCGCGTCAGAATCTCGACGACCACCGCGGCGATCGCCCAGAGATGCGCGCGCGGCGGCAGCGTGATCACGCTCCCCGCCCGCCACCACCGGAAAATGAAGAACACGGAGACGCCGATCACCGCCGCGAACGACAGGGCGGTGAAGAGCCAGCGTTTCCAGGTCATGCGGTTCGGGCGTCCACGATGTGCGGCGTATGCATCACTTCATGTTAATACATGGATGGGGCTGCCGCCGCCGCACATCGTGTCGTTGCTCACCGCGGTGGGACCAGACCTTCCTCGTCCGAGCTGCCACCGGACGCCGCCGCCGCAGGCTTGAGAATGTGGCTGATCTGCTGGCGCGCATCGTCGAGATGCCGCTTCGTCGCCACGTCCGTCGCACGCTTCGACGCCGCCGCGAGCTCGGCGTCGAGCTGCTTGAGCTCACCCCGCAGCATCGACTTGATCTCGCCGCTGTTCGCCGGCGGAGCCGCCGCTCCGCCGCGTCCACCACCCGGTGCCGCTGCCCCCGCCGCAGACGGACGCGGGTTGATCTTGTTGCCGATCTCCGTCAGATACGCGCGCTGCAGTCCGCGACGATAGACGTCGATCTTCGTCGCGCCGCTTCCATAGAGCTCCGTCCACACGCCATGCCGAAGATCGCTCAACATCTCGGCCAGGGTATATATGTCGCTCGGATTCTTCGACAGGGCTTCTGTCTCGATGAGACGCGTCAGTCGGCCGTCGTTGAGCAGATTCGTCACGATCGCCGCCTGCGCGTTCACGACGCGCGTCACCTCGCCGTTCGGCTCGATCTTTCGCAGAATGTCCGTGTCGATCAGCCAGGCCGGCGTCTGCAGTCCGTTGTCGGCGATGAACTTCATCGCCTGCGCCTGTTTCGCTTTCGGCACCGGCGTGAAGCGCGGACCCGGTTGATCGCCGTACTTCTCCTGCGAGTTCATTCCTCCGATCAGATTGGCGACGTGTCCGAGCTCCGTGCGGAACTGGCCGATCTGCCGGTTGTAAAGCTCAGCGAGCACGTCGAAGTCATCGGTGGGCTTCACCGTCGCCGATTCGATCCACTGCATGTTGCGCTTGAGATTGCGGAAGCCGAGCTCCGTCGCCTTCACGGGATCGGCATCGCCCACGGCTTCCGTCTCGTCGCCCGGATCGGAGCCGAACGCGCCGCTCGTCGAGAAGCGGAGCCACGGCTTCGTGTCCTGTTCGCGCGCCCAGCTGTCCAGCGTCGCCCGTTCCGCTTCAGCGGCAACGATCCGCTCGGCGCCGGTGCGTCGCGTCGAGCCCTGTTGCGCGACCTGCATCGGCGCGCTGATGGGAGCGTAGCCCCACTTCGTCGCCCAGATGTCGTATGGTCCGATGCGAGGGACGAGCAGCTCGGGCGGAATCTTGTCTTCCGGTTGCGCGACGTAGTTGAAGCGCGAATAGTCCATCAGCGTCGACACATGTCCCATCCGCCGCAGGAAGTCGGCGCTGCGCAGGCTGTCGACCGGATATTGCGAGCTCGCTTTCATGTTGTGCTGGAAGCCGAGGGTGTGTCCGACCTCGTGAGCGAGCACGTACTCGAGCAGACGACCCATCAGCGAGTCGGGGAAAGGGAACGTCCGCGCGCGCGGATCGTTCGCCGCCGCCTGGGTGAAGTACCAGGTGCGCGCGAGATTCTGCACATTGTGATAGAACTGGATGTGCGCGTTGAGAATCTCGCCCGAGCGCGGATCGTGAATGTTCGGTCCGCTCGCGTTCTCGGTCGTCGACGGCAGCCAGCGCACCACCGAATAGCGCGCGTCCTCCGGCGACCAGTCCGGATCGTTCGGCGCAACCTTCCCGATGATCGCGTTCTTGAACCCCGCTGCCTCGAACGCCGGCTGCCAATCCTCGATCGCCTTCAATAGATACGGACGCCACTTCTCCGGCGTGTTCGCGTCGAGATAGTAGACGATCGGCTTCACCGGTTCGGACATCGCCGCGCTCGGATCCTTCTTCTCGAGACGATAGCGCGTGATGAAGCAGCGCTGGTCGTCCGCGACGCGCTGCGCCGACTGCGAGTAGTCCGTGACGGTCAGGCTGAAATAGCCGACGCGATTGTCGCACAGCCGCGGCGTCATCGCCGTCTCGGGCAGCTTGTGCAGACTGTACGACATCACCACCGTCGCCGACGGCACGGTCACACCGGCCGCGCCTCGCCCGCCACGGCCCGTCTGCTGCGTGGCACCGCGGCCCGCTCCATTGCTCGACAGTGTCAGCGTCGAATACACGTTCACGTTGTCCGGGAACGACGCGACCCGCTCGACCCACGAGCGCGTTGCATCCACCGTATATCCCTGGCCGACGCGCTGCGCCGGTGACAGCTCGGCGGGCGGTTGACTGAACAGTCGCGAGACGTCGATCACGACCGCGCTGTCCGGTCCATACGCTTCGACGTTGAATGTCGCGATGACCGGCGGGACGTTCGCTGCCTGCACCGCGCCGGCGATCGGCGAGAGCGTGTCGCTCGACAGCACTTCATATGAGATGCCGCGCAGCAGCACGCGGTTGTCGCGCCGCTCGAAGCGCAGCACGCGATTGCCCGCCGCCTGTCCACCGTAGCCCGCGCCGAGCGTCGTCTGCGCGATCTCCTGGACGAGGAGAATGTCCTTGTTCAGCTCACGCCGCGGAATCTCGAACAGCAGACGCTCGCCGATGCGATGCGTCTTGAACAATCCGCTTCGCGTCTGCGCCTGCGAGGTCACGACGCGAGCGTACGGTTGTGGATTCGTCGTGCCAGTCGCGTTCGCGGCACCGCCGCCTCGTCCACCCCGACCTGCCGCAGGCGCCGCGTCGCCGCTGTCGCTCACATTCGATGGCGCTCCCGTCGGCGGCGTGGCGCGCTGCTGGGCGGGAGCAGGAGACGGCGCGGGAGCGGGTGCTTGGCTCGTGCTGCACCCGATCGCGACAACTGCGGTGACCGCGCCGGCGAGCACCAAGGAGGAACTCGTTCGCATGTTGCACCTGAGCTGAAAGGGGTCTGCTGAAATCCGATTCGGATTCGCGTCCGAACGTACCCTGGCGTGACCAACTTCGCGAGGACCGGTCTACAACGTGCTAATGAGCAGAAACAGATTGATCGGCGGATATGGATGCGTTCGATACTTGAACTTGGAAGTCCGAAGAGTCGGGTGCCGGCAATTCTGCAGGTGCCCGAAACCAAGGAGCCCGTCGGCGCGGCGCTGCTGCTCCACGGCTTCACCGCGCGCAAGGAAGAGATGGCCGACCTCATCGGTCGAGCGTTGCTCGCGCGAAACATCGCGACGATCACTCCGGATCTTCCACTGCACGGCGAGCGCGCCGGCGGCCTCGAGCGGCTGTCGCTCGAGAATCCGATGGGGCTGGTCTTGAACTGGCGCCTCGCGCTGCGCGAAGCGACCGAGTGCATCGACTATCTCAGCGCGCTCCCGGCCGTGGATCCGGCGCGCATCGGCGTCGTTGGTTACTCGCTCGGCTCGTATCTCTCGATATTCGTCGCCGCCGAGGATCCGCGCGTCCAATCGGTCGCGCTCGTCGCCGGCGGTGATTTGCCGACGCGCACGCCGTTCGCCGCCGTGGTGCGTACGATCGCCGATCCGATGCGGGCGGTGCGCCGACTCGCCGGCCGTCCGCTGCTCATGGTCAACGGCACCCGCGATCGAACGATTCTGCCCGAGCAGGCGACGACACTCTTCGGCGCGGCGAAGGAGCCGAAGGAGCTTCGCTGGTACGACGGTCCGCACTGGCCGCCGCGCACGGTAGTTGACGACGTCGCGGTCTGGATGGCGCAGCGTCTCTCGACGTCTTCATCCGGCCGTCCCGCTCAACGTCTCGCGTAGACCTCGAGCCAGGGCGCATCGTTCGTCGATGCGCGCGCATCGCCGCGCATCGCATGCTTGATCGACCGCTCTTCGTCGGCGGCCCAGGGCTGCGTCCATTCGTCGGCGATCGGCACGAGCACGTCGCCGCGCTCGGACACGACCTCGAACCCCCGCGCCTCGAGCAGTCGCTCGAGTGAGCCCGCCGTGAATCCCCAGCGATAAGGAAAGGTGAGCAGGTTGTTCTGCGCGAGCAGCGGCCACGCCGACCGGTCACTTCGGCGCTCGGCGTAGTACGCGCCGTTCGGCACGCGTACCACGAGTACGCCGCCCGGTGAGAGCAACTCGTGCGCGACGTTCACCGTGCCGCGTGGATCCGCGAGCTGATCGAAGGTGTTCCAGATCGCGACCGCGTCGAAGCGGCGCTCGCGGGGCACTGACGCGAGATCGCCTTCGTGCACCAGAAAGCCGAGCGATCGCGTGAACGCATTGACGTCGGCGTTGATGTCGACGCCTTCGAATTGGAGGTCACACTCGCGCGCCGCAGCGAGAAATCCTCCAACGTAGCTGCCGACCTCCAGCCCTGATCCGCCGCGCCCGAGCACGTCGCGCAGCATCCGCGCCTGAGTGCGCATCGCCGGCAGCTGCGTGTCGTGCAACGATCGCAGCACGTCCGGAGCCGGCGCCTCCCCCGCATAGATCTCGGCGAGCTCGCGCTCCCGCTCGATCGGATTGCGGTAGACGAGCCCGCACTCACGGCAGCGCACCAACCGCAACGGCGGCTGCTGGGAGAACGCCACCCGATCCATCAAATGTTCAGGGGGCGTCTCCGGCCGCAGCCGCCGTTCGTGATACTCCCACAGCCACTCCACCTCTTCCCGCAGATCATCGCGCTCCGCCACAACATCCGCGTCGGTGTGGCCGCAGACGACACATCGGGCGAGCTCGTAGGCGAGGGAAGTCACACCGGGCCGATTTGCACATCAGATGCCGAGCGGCCGGGATCGGGAATCGGGAATCGGGAATCGGGAATCGGGGATCGAGGATCGCCGATCCCGATCCTCGCTCCTCGCTCCTCGATCCTCAAGGAATTCTGTAGTACACCACCTTCCCATCATTGAACAACGGAATCGCCACCAGCATCCGCTTCGTGTCGACCCCGATGTCCGCCGGGCCGTTGACGCCCGTGACGAGCTTCGTCAGCGCGCCGTTCTGCACGACGTCCACCGTGCTGTCCGCCCAGCTCGTGACGAGGATCCGGCCGTCGTTCAACACCTCGACGCCGTCGTACTGTCCGGGACCGGCGACGAGCGTCGTCGGCATCTTGTCGCCCGGATGCCACGCCTGGACCGCCTTGCCGGCGAAGCCGCCGAGGATGAAACGGTTGTTCGCCTTGTCGAAGGCGATGCCATTCGGCGCGTCCAGCGAATCCGCCCTGATCGACGTCGCCTTGCCGCCGCTGATCTTGAAGATCTGGTCCGTGCCCGGGTGCGACATCCCTCCCTTGTCGTCGAACAGGATGCCGGTGTCCGTGACGTACACCCCACCGTCGCCGCCGATGACCACGTCGTTCAGGAACTGCGCCTTCTGCGACGACAGGTCGATGTCGGCGAGCTTCGCCCCGGTCTTGCGGTTGAACGCGCGCACGTGGTTGATGTCCGCGACCCACAGCGTGTCGCCCGACAGCGCGAGGCCCTTCGGCGCATCGAGCGTCACGCCGTTCTTGCCCCCTTCGACGAGCACCTTCGGCGCTGCCGCGGTGCTGTCCGCGCGCACGATCGCGATGAATCCGTTGTTGTCGTGCTGCGACGGGTTGCCGTTGATGTTCGAGACGTAGAACACGTCGAGCTCCGGGTCGTAGCGCACCGATTCCGGCGTCTTCAGCCCATCTGTTTCACCGACGAGCGTCGCCGCTGCCGGAGACGTGGATGTCGCCGCCGCCGCCTTCGTCGTGTCGGACTTCGATTCCGTCTTCGCGCACGCCGCGATCGACGCAACCGTGATTACCGCTGCAATACCAACCTTTCGCATCATCATCCTCCGGACCTGGTGGGCACGTCACCGAACGAATGACTTCTCCGAACATTCTAAGCCGGCCCGGAACAACTGCGTCCTCTGCGTTGAAGCTGTTGAAGTCCGGCGGGCCAGACGGTTGACCTTTCCTGCGACGCGCTCATTGTTAGATGGACTATCCCACAATCACCCGAGAGCCCCTCGTGCGACGTCTCGCATCTACTCTCCTTGCTCTGACCGTTCCTGCCGCGCTCCACGCGCAGGACTCCCTCGCCTTCGCCGGCCTGCGCTGGCGTGAGGTCGGTCCGTATCGCGGCGGCCGGTCCGTCGCCGTGAGCGGCAACCCCTCCCGCCCCAACGAGTTCTGGATGGGCACCACCGGCGGCGGTGTCTTCAAGTCGATCAACGCCGGCCAGTCCTGGGCCCCGGTGACCGACAAGTACTTCGGCGGCACCATCGGCGCCATCGGCGTCTCCGCCTCGTCGCCCGACGTCGTCTACGTCGGCGGCGGTGAATACCCGCTCCGTGGCAACGTCTCGCACGGCGACGGCGTCTGGAAGACGACGGACGGCGGCAAGACCTGGTCGTTCATGGGACTCGGCAACACCCGCCAGATCGCCGACGTCGTCGTCCACCCGACGAATCCCGACATCGTCTACGTCGGTGCGCTCGGCCACGTCTGGGCGCCGAATCCGGATCGCGGCGTCTTCCGCTCGAAGGACGGCGGCAAGACGTGGGAGAAGATCCTCTTCAAGAACGACTCGACGGGCGTCGTCGACCTGGTGATGGACCCGAACAACCCGAACGTCCTCTACGCCGGCTTCTGGCAGGCGGGACGCACCCCGTGGCTCCTCTCGTCGGGAGGCAACGGCAGCGGGATGTGGAAGACCACCGACGGCGGCGATCACTGGACCGAGATCACCCGCAACCCTGGTCTGCCCGCGGGCATCTGGGGCAACATCGGCATCGCGGTGTCGGGCGCGAACTCGAACCGTCTCTGGGCGAACATCGAAGCCGATTCGGGCGGCGTCTTCCGCTCGGACGACGCTGGCAAGACGTGGATCCAGGTCAACAACGACCGCAATCTTCGCCAGCGCGCCTGGTACTCCACGAAGATCTATGCCGACCCGAAGGACACCAACGTCGTTTACGACTCGAACGTCTCGTTCATGAAGTCGACCGACGGCGGTAAGACCTTCCGTCCGGTGCGCGGCATGGGCCACGGCGATTCGCACGCGATGTGGATCGATCCGAAGAACAACCAGCGCATGATCGAAGGCGACGACGGCGGCGCCGAAGTCAGCGTCGACGGCGGCCGCACCTGGTCGGACCAGGACTTCGCCACCGCACAGTTCTATCACGTCGTCGCGACGAACCACTTCCCGTATCACATCTGCGGCGCGCAGCAGGACAACTCGACGCTCTGCGGCCCGAGCCGCGGCTCGCTCGACATCTCCGACTGGCTCGAGGCCGGCGGTGGTGAGTCCGGCTTCATCGCCCCGCGCTGGGACGATCCGGACGTGGTCTACGCCGGCAGCTACGGCAACCTGCTCACGCGCAAGGATCTCCGCACGGGCATCACCGTCAACGTGAATCCGTGGCCGGACAACCCGATGGGTCACCCGGCGATGGACATCAAGTACCGCTTCCAGTGGACCTTCCCGATCATCGTCTCGAAGCACAACTCGAACGTCGTCTACGCCGGCTCGCAGATGGTCCACAAGTCGACGAACGGCGGCAAGAGCTGGACGGTGATCTCGCCCGACCTCACTTACCACGATCCGGCGACGCTCGGCAACTCGGGTGGTCCCCTCACCAAGGATCAGACGTCGGTCGAGTACTACGCGACGGTCTTCATCATTGAAGAGTCGCCGATCAC
>CBHWBX010000142.1:0-9484 GCA_966111935.1 uncultured Gemmatimonadaceae bacterium | reverse complement strand
CGTACTCCCCTCCCGTTCTCTCGTGTTCCCGATCCCTGCCTCTCGATCCGCGATCCTCTCATGCCCATCAACCGCAAGCTCTACGAAGAGCTCCAGCAGCGACGCGAGGCCGAGCATGAAGCGGCCGAGCGGGATCGGCGATGGTCGCTGATCCGTTCGGGAGTGATGTGCCTCGTCTGGGCGTTCCTGGGATTGGTCTGCTACGCGTTCGCGTTCCACACCACCGACGCGACGATGGCCGAGATCTATCAATGGGGCGCGTATCTGATCACATACGGCGGCGTGTCGTTCACGCTGCTGCGCGCGTATCGCCGAGGCGAGAAACGCGGCGACTGGTAGTCGCGGCGGCGAGCGAAGACGCGGTTACGGGCGCATTGGCGACGCGTTGCCGCCGTCGACGACGAAGCGCCACGTGCCATCTTCGCGGCGCCAGACCGTCAAATACTTCCCGAAGCGCTGCACCGCCGCGCCCGACGGGCCGCGACCGGTCGAAATCGATTCGCCGATCGTGAATCCGAGATCGTTCGACGCGGAGACGTACGCGTAGATCGGTCGCCAGGTCAGCGAGCTCGCGGCGCTCCGCGCATCGTACGCTTCCTTGATCGCGCGCGGGCCGATGAGGAGCTCGGGCGATCCGAACAGCACCGCGTCGGTCGTCGCCGTGTTCGAGAATGCGAAGCCCGTCCCCATGCGATACGACAGATCGGAGAACGCGCTGTCGGCCGAACGCAGCGCGTCGCGCGCCTGGAGCATCTGTCGAACGCCTGGACGCTCGGGGGGGAGCGTCTGCGCGGCGATGCCGATGTCGCCCGCGCTCGCCGGACCGCCGATCTCGGCGTAGGCCGCGATGCGCCAGGGTTGTCCGCGCGAACGCTCCCAGAATGCGATGTAGCGTTCCAGACGGACGCGACGCCCCTCATCGTCGTGCGCGGTGACGCCGAAGGTGTACGCGGAGAGCAGATCGGCGGAGACATTGCCGCCGAGCGGCTCCCAGGTCACCGGGGAACGGCTCGCCGTGTTCGCGGAGAGGAGCGCGCGGACGGCATCGCGTCCGAATACCGGCGGCGCGCCGGCGCGCAGATACGCGGCGTCTGCGACGAGGAGCGCGATCTGGCCGTCGACGAAGCCGCGCGCCGCGACGGTGTCGCTGCGTGACTGGTCGAAGCGAAAGAGACTGTCCCGCGACGGGCCGCGAACGGGCTCGGGCGGCACCGGTTGACGGCGCAGCCCACACCCGCACAGCAGCAGCGCCGCCGGGATGAGCGAGCGCGTCCTCACACCACGATGCTATCGCCGCCTGGAAGACGGCGCCAGTGCGCGATCAGTCGTTCGCCGCCGGCGAATCGAAGATCCAGAGGAGCGCGCCGGCACCGGTGGGACCGATGGACGCGACGCGCTTCACCGAAGCAGTGACCAGGACGGGGAGATCACCCTTTCGGTGAAGCACGACGCGCCATCGCGTCACGGTCTCGACTTCGGTGACGCGGGTGAGCTGACGACGAAACTCGTTCCGGTACGCGGGATCGAGGAGCGTCGCGAACGACTTGCGCTCGAGCCAGGGCGCGTCGCGCCGGAACAACTCGGCGGCGGCATCGTTCGTCTCGATGATCGTCGCGTAGATGTCAGTGACGATCGCCGGCATCGGCAGCTGCTGGAACAGCTCGCGATAGTGCCGGGTGAGCTTGTCGCCGTTGCTGCGCAGGGCATCGATGCGCTGCCCCGCTTCGCGCAGCTCTGCTTCGGCGACCTTCAGCTCTTCGAGCGAAGACAGCAGCACGCCGACCAACGCGGAGAGCGCCTGCGCACGTTCCGTGGATGAATCGTGTTCGCCCGCCGTGAGCAGCTGGTGCGCGCGCGCGAGCAGGAACTGCCGGCTGCGAGCCAGGGCATCGACGGTCGAGATCTCTGCGGGATTCGTCTGCACTTCGATCGACAAGAGAGACGCTCAAACCTCACGATAATCCAAGTGTACGGTGAGAACGCGCACCGACAACTCGGGGAATTGCCTGAGTATTCGTGAAGTTGCGCACGCGCGGCGCGGTGGTTCTCTCGCGCGATCATCGCGGGGCCGCGAAGCAGGTTCGTGCTGAAGCGGCGGCGGAGTCAGCGATGTCGCGTCCGTGAATCGCCACGAATATCGAGTAAAACGGGCGCCCCCAGCACGAAGGATGCGCAGCTGCACCCGTCGCCATGCGAGAACTCTTCCGGGACGAGGTGACGTGGTTCGTTCGCGAGGTCGATGCACGCCGCGTCCCCGGCGCACGCGCTGACCGTTGCCTCATCTACGAGACGGAAGGGGTCGTGCGTCGCGTCTGGGCGTTCCCGACCGACTGGACGACACTCTCCGACGACGCGCTCTGGAAGCTCATCGAGGCGGTGGCATCGCCGCGGCCCGCCTCGATGGCTGCGCCGGCCGCCGCGTCCGGCGACACATCGGAAGCATTGAGCGCGGATGCGATCACCGCGCTGGCGCGGACACTCTTCGCCGAGCTCGTGAGGGCGCGCGCGGATGATGTCGGCGTGTCCGCGCAACATCCGGGACGTCGGACGCGAGCGGAGATGCGGGCGGCCATTCAGGGCTACGCCCGCTCGCTACGACGTCAGGGCGTTCCACCGGAGCGCGTGCTGGTCCTGCTCAAGGACGCCGTGCAGAGCGGCCTGGCCGGCACCTGTCTCGACGAGCCACTCGCGGAAGCGATGCTCCACGACGGCGTCGAGTGGTGCATCGACGCCTACTTCGCGATCTGAGAATGTTATCGCTTCGCCCGGCCGAAGTATTCGCCGGCCCGAAGCTGATCGAGCGCCATGCTGAACCACGCCGAATAGTGCTCGGGGTGGAGATCGACGTCACGCAGAACCTCGTCGACGGGTACCCACTTCACCGCGGCGATCTCGTCGGGATCAGGACGCGGATCCACGTCGCAGCGCGCAACGAAGACATGATCGAGCTCATGCTCGACGAGCGACGGGCCGACGTCGGCGCGATAGATGAAGCGGAAGGCGAATTCGAGCGGACAATCGAAGCCGAGCTCCTCGGAGAGCCGACGATGGGCCGCGTCCTCGACTGACTCACCGGGCGCGGGGTGGCTGCAGCAGGCGTTCGACCAGAGCCCGCCCGAGTGATATTTGCCGTGCGCGCGCTGCTGGAGAAGCATCCTCGAGCCCGCCGCGTCGAGCACGAACACCGAGATCGCGCGGTGCAACACGCCCTCGACGTGTGCGCGCTGCTTCTCGCATACGCCGATCGGATTGTCGTTGGGATCCACAAGGACGACGTCAGCCATGCGCGAAATGTAAAGCCGCGGCCTAAGTTTCCCTGGATATCCAACAACCCAATCATGAACTCTCGCATCTCCGCGCTGGCGCTCGCCGCCGCGCTCGCTCCGCTGTCGATCGCGACCGCGCAGAATCCCTGCGCGGCCACTCGAAACATGAAAGCCGCCGGCACGAACGGGCCGGTGACGCCGGCGGAAGTCTGCCGCGTGCTGTGGGTGCTCGCCGCTGATTCGCTCGAAGGGCGCGGCACGGGCACGCGCGGCGGCGCGAAAGCGGCGCGCTTCATCGCCGAGGAGTTCAAGGCGGCGGGACTCGAGCCCGCGGGCGACAGCGGCTACTTCCAGCGCGTGCCGATCGTGATGACGAATCGCAATGGCCGGGTCGGACCGACGGCCGTCGCCGACTTCGCGGCGCGGGATACCTTCCCGGCCGATCGTCGCGGGCTCGCGGTGAACGTGATCGGCATTCTACGCGGCAGCGATCCCGTGCTGCGCGACTCGGTGATCCTCGTCGATGCGCACTACGATCATCTCGGCCTGCGCCCGGGCGGTCCGGTGGACGTTGATTCGGTCGCGGCGTGGAATGCCGCGGCGGTATCGATCAACGTCGAGCGCAACTCGTGGATTCGCTCGGCGGGCATCGACGTGCGCGCGGCGCGCGGCGCCGGTGCGGCAACGCTGACCGACGAGCAGCGCGCGAAGCTGGCCGAGTTCAACGCCCGTCTCGCGGCGATCAAGGTGAACATGGACAGCGTGCGCCGCGTTCACCCGAAGGCGCGGATCGATTCGGTGTACAACGGCGCGGACGACGACGCGGCGGGAACGACGGCGGTGATCGAGATCGCGAAGGCGCTCTCGCGCGGTCCGCGCCCGAAGCGGACGATCGTGTTTGCGGCGACGACGGGCGAAGAGGTCGGGCTGATCGGCACGAACTGGTACATCAAGCATCCGGTGCTGCCGCTCAAGGCGATGGAAGCGAACCTCGAGATCGAGATGATCGGCCGCCCCGATTCACTCTCCGGCGGCCCTGGCCGCGCGTGGCTCACCGGCTTCGAGCGGTCGACGATGGGCGAGATGTTCGCCAAGGCCGGCCTCGCGGTGGTGCCGGACAAGCGGCCGGAGCAGAGCTTCTTCACGCGCAGCGACAACATCGCGTTCGCGCGCATGGGAATCCCGGCGCACACGCTGTCGTCGTTCAATCTCCATACCGACTACCATCAGCTCACCGACGACATCACGAGCGTCGACTTCGCGCACATGGCCGGCGTGATCAACATCGGCATTCGCGCGGTCGAGATGCTCGGCAATGGGCCGGCGCCGGTGTGGAATGCAGGCGGGCGGCCGTAGGCTGGGTGCATGTTCGGCGCGCGCAGCGCCCGATCCAGCAGGAGGCGCAGCCGCCGAACATGCAGCGAGCGCCAGCGAGCTATTTCAACAGCAAATGATTGACTCTCCAATTCAACAGCTCGGCGACGAACAGCTCTCGCTCCGACGGACAGGCGATCTCGTGGATCCAGCCGAACTGCTTCGCCTCTTTGCCTGCCTCGCCGAACACGCCCAGCACCTTGCCGTCGAGTGAGAGCTTGTAGATCCGTCCCGGCACTGCGTCGGCGCTGAAGAGCACCTGGTTCGGGCCGGGGGTGATGCAGATCGCCCATGGCGCGCCGGAGACGGAGAGCGGATTCGCGTTCGGTGACGGCATCGCGCCGCTCATGATGTTCGGCGCCTTCGTGAACGGCACGTCGATCGTGAACTGACGCAGGAACTTGCCGTCGGGATCGAACACCTGGATGCGACGGTTGGTGCGATCGGCGACGTAGATGTTGCCGTTCGCGTCATTGGCGATCGAGTGCAGGATGTTGAACTGGCTCTCGCCCGTCCCGCGGTCGCCCCAGGTCTTCACCCACCGGCCAGTCCTGTCGACCTTCACGACACGCGAGTTGTTGTAGCCGTCGGCGATGAAGATGTTGCCGTCGCGATCCCACGCGACGTCGGTCGGCCGATTGAACGTGCCCCACTGCGGGCGCGGAATCTGGCCCTCGGGCAATTCCCGCGGCGGCTCGACCGCTTCCGGACGGCGGCCGAGCACCATGAGCACCTTGCCCGCGGGCGTGAGCTTGGTGACCATGTTCGTGCCTTCGTCGGACACCCAGAGATTCCCATCGCGATCGAGGCGCACGGTGTGCGCGAACGCGAAGCCGTAGAGTCCCTTGCCGATCTCGCGCACGAACGCACCGTCGGGTCCGAACTGATAGAGCTGTGCAGCTACCTGCCCGTGCAGGCTGTTCGTCGCGCCCGTGCGGACGTAGACGAACAGGTTGCGTTTCGCGTCGAGTGCGACGCCCGCGACCTCACCCCAGGGAAGGTTCGCGGGAACTTTGAGATAATCCGGATTGGCGGTGAACTGGATTTCCGGAACGCTCTGCGCGCCAAGCGTGCGCGCGGCCAGCGCAGCCGCGACGAGGAGACGAGTCCGCATCAGTGATGTTGTGAGGTGGCGGCGGAAGTGCCGAGGACTTTCTCGAACACCGGGATCGCTTTCTTCATCTCGGCCATCGTGCCGATCGAGATGCGCGTGTACGTCGGCAGCGACGCGAACTGGCGGCCGATGGCGATCTTGTGCTTCACGCATTCGAGCTTGAACGCGCGCGAGTCGCGGCGGATGTCGGCCATCAGGAAGTTCGCGTCGGTCGAATGGACCGTGTAGCCGGCGTTCTCGAAGAACTTGCGCGTATAGGCGCGAGCTTCGGCGTTCTTCTTGACGTCGGCCGCGATGTGCGCCTTGTCGCTGATCGTCGCGATCCCCGCGGCGATGACGAGCTGGTTGACGTTCGAGCCGAGCAGCCAGGACTGGATCTTCTTGAGCGTATCCGGATTTCCGATCGCGTAGCCGAGCCGCAGCCCGGCCATGCCGAACACCTTCGAGAACGTGCGCGTGACGACCACGCGTGGATTCGCCATCGCGAGCGGAATCGCGGTCGCGTACGACGGGTCGGCGACGTACTCGTGGTACGCTTCGTCGATGAGGATCGTCGTCTCGGGTGAGGCGCGCAGGGTGCGCTCGACGAACGCGTTCACGTCCGAAGCGCCGTGCACGGTCGCCGTCGGATTGTTCGGGTTGCAGAAGTAGACGAGCCCGGCCCCGCGCGCGGCGTCGGCCATCGCATCGAGATCGAGCCGGAGCTTCGCATCGACCCGCGGCGCGCGCACCGGCGTGCCGATGAAGCGCGCGAAGTTGCCCGGTGCCTCGAAGGTCGGCTCGGGCGCGACGAGCGCGCTCGTCTTCGACGTGAAGGTCTGCACCGCGGCGCGCAGCAGCTCACCGGAGCCGCAGCCGAGAATGACGTTCTCCGGCTTTACGCCCTGGACCTTCGCGATCGTCGCGACGAGATCGTCCGACTCCTTCACCGGATAGCGGTTCGACATGTTGAGCCGCTTCACGAGCGCGTCGAGCGCGTGTTGTCCGGGACCGTTCGGGTTCTCGTTCGAGTCGAGACGCACCATCCCTGGTTGTCCGGCGAGGAGTCGCTCACTGCGCGGCTCCGACGACGTCGCCTGCTGGGCGTAGAGGGCCTCGTGGCCGCGCCAGGTGAAGATCGGCGAAGCGAGCGCACCGGCGGCACCGGCGCCGAGCGTGGCAACGAAGGAGCGGCGAGAGACGGGCATGACAGGCTCCGGGTGAAGGCGGCTCGAACATAGCGCGTCCTGAATCGACCGGCGAGAGCCGCCCTTACCCCTCGCCTCGTCCCCTACGCGCCCGGCTGAGCAGCAGCGTCCGCTCGCGCTCGTTGCGCGTCAGCGACGCCGCGCGCTCGAAGCACTCGGCGGCCTCGCTCCCCCGGCCGAGCTTCTCGAGCAGATCGCCGCGCGCCGCCGGCAGGAGGTGGTAGGAGGCGAGCGTCCTGTCCGACATCAGCCCGTCGATGATCTCGAGGCCGGCCGCCGGACCGACGGCCATCGCGACGGCCATCGCACGATTGAGCTCGATCACCGGAGAGGGCGAGAGGCGGCCCAGCTCCTCGTAGAGCGCGGCGATGCGTGCCCAGTCGGTGTCCGACGCAACGCCGGCGCGCGCATGACAGGCGGCGATCGCGGCCTGAAGGGTATACGGGCCGCGGGCGTCGCTCGACGACTCGGCGCGATCGAGCGCGGCGAGACCGTGGCGGATCAGCAGATGATTCCATCGGCCGCGGTCCTGGTCGAGGAGCAACACGGGCTCGCCCGTCGGCGAGACGCGCGCGGCGGTGCGCGACGCCTGGAGCTCCATCAGCGCGACGAGCCCGTGCACCTCCGGCTCGTCGGGCGCGAGTCCGGCGAGCACGCGTCCGAGGCGCATCGCCTCGTCGCAAAGCTCGGTGCGAATGAGATCTTCGCCGGCGGTCGCCGAGTACCCCTCGTTGAAGACGAGATAGATGACCTCGAGGACCGACGACAGCCTCGCCGCGAGCTCCTCATCGCGCGGCACCTCGAAGGGGATCTTTGCATCGGAGAGCGTGCGCTTCGCGCGCACGATGCGCTGCGCGACCGTCGGCTCGCCGATGAGAAAGGCGCGCGCGATCTCGTCGGTGGTGAGACCGCCGAGCAGGCGCAGAGTGAGCGCGATGCGGGCGTCGCGCGAGAGGATCGGATGGCAGGCGATGAAGATCAGCCGCAGCAGGTCGTCGCCAACGTTGTCGTCGAGCGACGCATCGAGGTCGATGACGCCGCGCTCCTGCTCGGCATCGAGCTCGTAGCCGATCAGGCCATGTTTGCGCTCGGCCATCACGCCGTGGCGAATCTGATCGATGCCGCGCCGGCGCGCCGTGGACATGAGCCACGCGCCGGGGTTGGCGGGAATACCGGATTGCGGCCACTGCTCGAGCGCGGCGAGCAGCGCGTCCTGCGCCAGATCTTCGGCGACGCCGACGTCGCGGGTGAGCCGGGTGAGCGCGGCGATCAGCTTGGCCGATTCGATGCGCCAGACTGCGTCGATGGCGCGCGAGATGTCGGTGGGCACGCATCGAAGATATGCGCCCCACCGACATCTCGCGTCGGTTAGAAATTCTGTCCGATCTGTTGCTTCAGCTTCGCTTCGGCGGCACGCGCCTCCGGCGTGAACGCCTCACCGAAGTCTTCAGGGTCGAACACCTTGCGGATCTCGACCTCCGTCTCGGTTCCTTTCGGGAAGGGCGCGCGCTTCACCCATTCGATGGCCTCTTCCTTCGACTTCACCTGCAGGATCCAGAATCCGGAGACGAGCTCCTTCGTCTCGGCGAACGGGCCGTCGATGACCGTCGGCTTGTCGCCGCCGAACTTCACCCGCGCGCCCTTGGAACTGGCGGCGAGGCCTTCCCCGGCGAGCAGCACGCCGGCCTTCACCAACTCCGCGTTGAACTTCCCCATCTCATTGAGCGCCTCGGCGCTCGGCATGACGCCCGCTTCCGATTCCTTCGTTGCCTTGACCATCGCGATGAAACGCATCGTCGAATCTCCGGTTGGTTCGCGTGAAGTCGAGTTGGTCCTCCACTCACACGTCGAACGAGATACCGGGAAATCGACACGGTCGGCGACGAAAATGGAAATCGTTCGTCAGCCGCTGTCCGGACGGGCTATGCGAACTGATCAACCCGGAACGGTCACGATCGCCTGCATCCACGGGTGGATGCAGCACTGGAACCGGTGCACACCAATGCCCAGCCCCCCCGTCGTGAAGCTGCCGCCCGGCGCGACGCGGTTCGTGGTCGGCAGGTCGACGCATTCCGGCGCTTCGGTGGTGTAGCCGGCAAGGGCGTTGAGTTGCGGCACCTGGCCGCCGCCGAACTGCGCGACTTCCGTGAACGTATGCACTTCGCCGCCGAGGTTCGTGGCGCGGATGCCCTGGTTCTGCACGAGGCTGAGCGAGGTCGGATCGAACCGCCACGCGGCGACCTTCTTGGTCGCGGTGAGCTCGGCGATGAACTGGTCATACGTCACCGTGCCGGCCGTGGTGCAGGTGCCCGGGCCGAGTGCGGCGTTGAACGACGCCGAATCGCACTGATCGAGCATGGACACCGCCGCGTTATTGACCGGAGTGGTCACGACGGGAGTGATCAAATTGCCCGAGAAGCTGTCGCACGCGGTGATCGCGAACGGCACGATCGCCGCCGCAACGAGCACTTTCGTTGAACGTCGCATGGTACGTGATACCTCTGTTGAAGGACGAACCTCTCAGAGGCAAACCGTGCGCGTGC
>CBHWBX010000141.1:0-9488 GCA_966111935.1 uncultured Gemmatimonadaceae bacterium | reverse complement strand
ACGTTCGGTAAGTCGTTCGACCTTCACGTAAGACCTCCACTACCATGCGCTCGTTCACGCTGCTGCTTCCCTGCGTCGTCCTGCTCACCGCCTGCGACCGCAACGCCAAGCAGCAGCTGGCGACGCTCGCGCACGCGGACTCGCTGCGCACCGACTCGCTGGTCTCGATCAAGAACGACCTGCTCAACGAGGTCATGACCTCGACGCAGTTCGTGAACGCGCTGAACGACGAGATGGCGAAGCTCAAGTCGCGGAAGCCGCCGAAGCTCAACGCGGCGCTGACCCGCGAGTCGGACATCAACGCCGTGAAGGAAGAGCGCGCCGCCGTGGTCGCGCGGATCAAGGAGCTCGTCGCGCGTCTCGACTCGAGCGAGGCGCGCGTCGCGTCGCTCCGGTCGCGCGCCGCGAAGCTGTCGAAGCACGACTCGACGCTCGTCGCGCAGGTGGCGCAGTACGAGAAGACGATCGCCGATCTGCGGCAGACCGTCGAGCAGCAGAAGGCCGAGTATGAAGCGACGATCGCGCGACAGAACACGCAGATCGCGTCGCTCAACTCGAAGGTCGACACCGTCACGCGCGAGAACGTGAAGCTCGCCGGCGAAAAGACGGCGCTCATCGACACGGTCGGCACGCTGACCTCCGAGAAGAACACCGCCTACTACGTCATCGGCACGCGCGATGACCTCGTGAAGAAAGGCGTGCTCGTCGAAGAGGGACACAAGCGCCTGCTCGTCGTCGGCAACCGTCCGGTGGCGCTCGCCCGCGAGCTCGATCCGGCGAAGTTCACGCGCATCGACCGGCTCCGCGACCGCGTGATCAACCTGCCGGCGGGCGAGTACACGATCTTCTCGCGCCAGAACCCCCAGTACGCGTCGCCGTTCACGACCCATGACGGTCGGATCGCCGGCGGCATTCGCGTCGATCAGCCCGAGAAATTCTGGGAGGCGTCGAAGTTCCTGGTCCTCGTCAGGAACTGACGCTCATCCGGCTTTCCTGAGCGCGCGCTGGAGCGTCGCGTCGAGGACATCGGGATCGGGGGGCACGAGCAGCGTGTCGATGGCATGCTCGGTCGCGAGCGCGCGCACGCGCTCGAGCGCGCCCGGCGTGCCGAAGATGACCACGGAGATTCCGCGCATCGTCGCGCGTCCCAACAGCTCGTCGCTGCATCTGGATGGATCGTCGCAGTCGAGCAGACAGACCTTCGGGCGGACGCGGCGCATGGTCTGGTCCACGCCCTCCGGCGGGCGGGCGAACCGCACGTCATAGCCGAGGGTTTCGATCAGTGCCCCGAGCAGGGCGGCGGCGACGGCGTCGTCGGAGAGGATCAGGATCATCGGCGGTTGCGTCGGGACGATTGGCCTCGAGTGATCAGGAACAAAACCAGCGCGAGGGGCGCAAGGGACGAACCATCTGTCTTGACGCGGCCGAAAAGTCGGGAGACATTTTTTCTCGCGCTCGCCATGCTGGGCCGAGGCCCGGAACAGAACTCTAATCGCCCCTCCTCCGAACTCCGAGCGACGACGAATGATGGCCTTCGATCGCACGCCGTCTGATTCTGGTCTCGAGCCTCAGACAATCGAGGCGCTACGCGACGCGCTGGCACGTTCCGTTCGCGACGGGAACCATGCCGATGAGCTGCGCACGCTCCTGTGCCGCGCCGCCGGCGACGCGCGGTCGAAGGGCATTCAGGCGGAACGGCTGCTGCTGATTCTCAAGGACATCTGGTATTCACTGCCCGGTGTCGCCGGCGCCGTCTCGGCGCACGGCCAGAATCATCTCCTCCAGGAGCTGATCAGCCGCTGTATTCAGGAGTACTACGCGATCTGACGTGCTGCCGATAGAGCCGATTCTTCCGGCGATTCGCGATGGGCTCGCCGAAAATCGGTCGCTCGTGCTGCAAGCGCCTCCCGGCGCCGGGAAGACCACTCTCGTTCCCCTCGCGCTGCTCGACGCGCCCTGGCTCGCCGGGCGCGCGATCGTCATGCTCGAGCCGCGACGCCTCGCCACGCGTGGCGCTGCCTATCGCATCGCAGAGCTGCACGGCGAGCGCGTCGGTGAGACGGTCGGCTATCGCATGCGCGGCGACACGCGCGTCTCGGCGCGCACGCGCATCGAGGTCGTCACCGAAGGCATTCTCACGCGGCGCATCCAGCGCGACCCGACGCTCGACGGCGTCGGCATCGTGATCTTCGACGAGTTCCACGAGCGCAGCCTCGACGCCGATCTCGGCCTTGCGCTCACGCGCCGCACGCAGCAGCTCGTGCGCGACGACCTGCGCGTGCTGGTGATGTCGGCGACGCTCGACGGTGAGCGCGTCGCCGCGCTGCTCGACTCGGCGCCGATCGTCACGAGCGAAGGCCGCACCTTTCCGATCGAAACGCGCTACGCGCCGCCGCGCGCCGACGCGCGCATCGAGCAGAGCGTCGTCGTCGCGATCAAGGATGCGCTTCGCCGCGAGACCGGCGACGTGCTCGTGTTCCTCCCCGGCGCCGGCGAGATCCGCCGCGTCGAAGCGATGTTGGACGGGCCCGAGCTTGCCGACGTCGCCGTGATCCCACTGTACGGCGCCCTGACCCAGGATGATCAGGACCGCGCGATTCGTCCCGATCCGCGCGGCCGCCGGAAGGTGGTGCTCGCGACGTCGATCGCCGAAACGAGCCTGACGATCGAAGGCATTCGCGTCGTCGTCGATGCCGGATTGTCGCGCCGGCCACGCTTCTCGCCGGCGACGGGGATGACGCGCCTCGAGACGGTGCGCGTCTCGCGCGCCTCGGCCGATCAGCGCCGCGGACGCGCTGGACGTCTCGGCCCCGGCGTGTGCGTTCGCTTGTGGCCCGAGCACGAGACGCATCATCTGCTCGCCGACACGCCGCCGGAGATCACGAGCGCCGATCTCGCGCCGCTCGCGCTCGATCTCGCGGCCGCGGGCGTGAGCGATCCGAACGATCTCGAGTGGCTCGACCCGCCGGCATCGGCGGCCTTCGCGCAGGCGCGCGAGCTGCTCACCGAGCTCGAGGCGCTCGACGCGCGCGGCGAGATCACGGCACACGGATCTGCGATGGCCGACCTCCCGGTTCATCCGCGCCTCGCGCACATGCTGCTTCGCGCGCGCGAGCGCGGCGACGCGTCCACCGCCGCGAATCTCGCGGCACTCCTCTCCGAGCGCGACGTCTTTCGCGCGACCGCCGGCCCGATCGACGCCGACGTCTCGTTGCGCATCGACGCGATGCGCCGCGAGAGCGTCGCGCTTCCCGCAGGCGCGGAGATCGACCGCGACGCGTTGCGTCGCGCGCAAATGGAGGCGGATCGCTTGAAGAACAGCGTCATCCTGAGCGCGAAGCGAGAAGGACCACTTGGCACTGAGCCGATCCCGATCTCCTCGACGCAGAGGGGTCCTTCGCCTTCGGCTCAGGATGACGCAGGTACGTTGCTCGCCCTCGCCTACCCCGACCGCGTCGCCCAACGACGCGCCGGCGAGCGCGCCCGCTTCCTCCTTCGCAACGGGCGCGGCGCGGAGCTCGTCGGCGCACAGGCGCTCGCCGATTCGCCATTCATCGTCGCCGCGGAGCTCGACGATCGCCGCCCCGAGAGCCGAATCTTTCTGGCCGCCGCACTCTCGCTCGAGGACGTGCGTGAGCTGTTCGGCGCGCAGGTCACGACCGAGGACGTCGTCGAATTCGACGACGCGACCGACGCCGTGCGCGCGCGCCGTCGCGAGCGACTCGGCGCGATCATTCTCCGGGACGTCGATGCGTCGTCTCCCGATCCGGCGCTCGTCCGCGCCGCGCTGCTCGACGCCGTCCGACGTCGTGGCGTGTCCACGCTGCCGTGGAGCGACGCCGCCGCGCGTCTGCGCGAGCGCATGGCGTTCGTCGCGCACCATGACTCATCGTGGCCCGAGGTCTCCGACGACGCGCTCGCCGCATCGCTCGACGACTGGCTCGCGCCGCGGCTCGACGGCGTGCGCCGCCTGAGCGACGTCGCGCGCATCGATCTCGCCGACGCGCTGCGCGACCGCCTCGACTGGCAACAGCGGCGCGCCCTCGACGAGCTCGCGCCGACGAATCTCGAGGTGCCGACGGGATCGCGGATTCCCGTCGACTACACCAATCCCGATGCGCCGGTGCTCGCCGTCCGGCTCCAGGAAGTCTTCGGGCTCACCGAATCACCGCGACTCTTTCACGGCCGCGTGCCCGTGACGATGCATCTGTTGTCGCCGGCGCATCGCCCCGTGCAGGTCACGCGCGACCTCGCCGGCTTCTGGCGCACGAGCTACTTCGACGTGCGCAAGGATCTGCGCGGCCGCTATCCGAAGCACGAGTGGCCGGAAGATCCCCTCAACGCCACGCCGACGAAGCGCGCGAAGCCGCGGAAATAGCTTACGCGGATCGGGATTCTCGGATCGGGGATCGCGGGACTACATCTCCCGTTCCTTCCCGACCCGCGCTCCCCGCTCCCCGATCCATTTTACGGCGTTCGCGTGAACTCCAGATCGCGCACCCGATCGATCGTCAGCGTGAAGCCGGCGACCTCGCGACGCTCGCCGCGCACGACGCGCATCAGCATTTTGTCGCTTGTTGTGAATAAATCGGTCGCGAACGAGCCGAAGCGAATCTCCGAGGCTTTCGGGCGCCGCATGAACAGCGCGCCGTCGCGCACCACGAGCGTCACGGTGAGATCCAGCTCGTCGCTGTAGTACGTCCCGGCCATCTGCGCGAGCTGATCGTTCCGCCGCCGAGCCTCGGCGACCGAATCCACCGGCTGCGTCGCCGCCGCGCCGACGTACGACCCGAACGTCGACGAATAGGTCGACGGAAAGCGGATCGGTCCCGTCGCGCTGCGACGCGGCACGACGCCGAGAACGAGCGATCCCACCTGCTCGGCGAGCGCCGCCGACGCCGTCGAGGTGTTGCACAGCGTGATCACGCCGATGTCGACCTCGGGAAAACGCAGCATCGTCGAACGGAAGCCGCCGAACGATCCGTTGTGCGCGACCGTCTTCATGCCGCGCATCTCGCCGAGCGACAGGCCGAGCCCGTACGGGATACGCTGGCCATTGTTCAGTGCTCCGGCCTCGAGGAGCATCCCCATTCCCTTCTCGCCGCCGACGCGCATCGTCGTGAAGTTCTCGTCCCACTTCGCGAGATCGCTGATCGTCGAGTAGACACCGCCGTCACCGACGATGTCGATCCGCGGGTCCGCTTCGCGATAGCCGCTCGGCGTCGCCTCGTATCCGTGCGCCGCGTTGTCGACCGCGCGCGTGTGGTCGTCGCGGAACTCCGTGTGGCTCATTCCGAGCGGCTTGAAGATCCGCTCGCTCGCAAAGTCGCGCAGCGACTTGCCCGACGCGCGCTTCACGACGATCGAGAGCAGCGCGTACCCGGTGTTGCTGTACAGGAACTCGTCGCCCGGCGCGAAGTTCAGGCTGCGCTGCCGCCGCACGAGATCGAGAAACTGCTTCTCGGTGAGCTCGCCGTCGCTCGGCCATCCGGAGATGGCGAGCAGCGTCATGTAGTCGCGGAGCCCGCTCGTGTGATAGAGCAGGTGCCGCAGCGTGATCGGCTTGCCGAACGACGGAAGCTCGGGCACCCATTTGCGCACCGAGTCATCGAGCGAGAGCCGGCCATCCTCGACGAGAAGCACGATGCTCATCGCCGTGAACTGCTTCGACAGCGAGGCGACGTACACCGGCGTGCTGATCGTGAGCGGAAGGCCTTTGTTCAGGTCGGCCATCCCGTACGAGCGCGCGATCGCGAGCGACCCGTCGCGCGTCACGCCGACCGCGCACCCAGGAGTTCGCGACGTGACATACGGCGCGAAGATCGTATCGACCCACCGCGAGGCAGAGTCGAGCGGCAGCTGGGCGCCGGCGGTTCCGGCGGTCAGCAGTACAGCGAGCACAGCCTTTCGAAGCATGCGCGCGACCTCCTTCGCCATAAGGTCTCGCCGGTCCGCGGGGCTGTCCAGAGAGCCAAGGTCCGGGAACCCGTTCGTACCAGCCCGCCACGGTGGCGCTCGGTTTGCAATCGAAACCTCGGCTACCCCTCGAACGCACGCGAGTTCACTCGGAGCACCGGAATGGCAGAAATCCACGTCGAGCCCAAACGCCGCGGTCGCGGCGGACTCATCGCCCTGCTCCTTCTCGTCGTCGTTCTCGGGTTCGCCGCCTATTACTTCCTCTACTATCGGAACGGCTGATTCGCGGCTACGGTTTCCGCGGGTGCAGCCGGGAGTGTCGATGATGGAACGCAACGATCGGGACGGACGCGACGCCGCCGGCGTCGGACCTTACGCCCGTGAGCGCGAGTCGCTCACGCCACTCAGCGCACTCGAATGGACGGTCTCGGAAGGGGAGCCCGACATCCGCGGATGGGAGGTCCGCACCGTGAGTGGGCGCCAGCTCGGATCGGTCGCCGAGCTCCTCGTCGACGAGAAGGCCGGCGAAGTCGTGTTGCTCGACATCGATCTCCCGGGCACTGATCGACACACCTTCGTGCCGATTCGCGTCGCGCAGATCGATCGTGCGCGTCGAGTCGTGTTGATGGATTCGGCCGATCTTCCCGACTCCGACGTCGCACGTGAGGTCGTGCGCGACGCCGATCGCTCGGCGGGACGTCGCGCCGAAGACGGCGACACGTCGCGTGCGACGGTGCGCTATCCGCGCGCCGATCGGCAGATCGATCGCGCGCCGCTCGCCGACGCACCCCGTCTCGCCGACGCCCCGCGCCTCGCCGATGCACCGCGCCTGGCTGATGCACCACCCATCGGCGACGAGCCCGCGACCGAACGTCGGCGCGGTGACCGTCGCCGCATCGACCGGATCAGCACCGACTTGTAAGGACTGAAACCGCCGTCGAAATCGCGTCGTACTTGCCTGGTCGGCAGGTGATCCCACCCACCACCAGGCAGGAACGCGCATGCAGTCCTTGCTTCGCGATGTCCGGTACGCCCTCCGCAGCCTCGCCAAGAGTCCCGGCCTCTCGATCGTCGCGACACTCGCGCTGACGCTCGGCATCGGCCTCACGACGACGATGTTCAGCATCGTCTATGGCGCGATGATGAAAGGACTCCCCTACCCTGATGGCGACCGCATCGTCGTCCTCACGCGCTCGAATCCCGTGCGCGGCATCGACGGCTCCGGGGTGCCGATCCAGGATTACTTCGATTTCAAGGCGCAGCAGCGGTCGTTCACCGACATCGGCGCCACGACCTCCGGCACGATCTTCGTCAGCGGCGACGAGAAGGCCGAGCGCTTCGACGGCTCGTGGATCACCGCGAATACCTTCGACATCATCGGCGTTCGTCCCATCCTCGGACGGAACTTCCGCGGCGGCGAGGACACACCGCACGGTGAGAAGGTCGCGATCATCGCCTATTCGACGTGGACCGATCGCTACAATCGCGATCCGAACGTCGTCGGCAAGCTGATTCGCGTGAACGGCGTGCCGACGACGATCGTCGGCGTGATGCCCGAGGGGTTCGCCTTTCCGAACAGCGACAAGATCTGGGTTCCACTCCAGACCGATCCGCTCGCGAGCAAGCGTGGCGAAGGCCAGATCATCACCGCGTTCGCGAAGCTCAAGCCGGGAGTGACGATCGATGCCGCCGCCGTAGATGCGGCGACGATCGCGAAGCGTCTCGCGACGAGCTATCCCGAGTCGAACGAGAACTTCACGGCCTCGGTGCAGCCGTTCACCGACAACTACCTCGGCAAGGAGCCGAAGCAGCTGTTGCGCACGATGCTCGGCGCGGTGTTCTTC
Organism: uncultured Gemmatimonadaceae bacterium; assembly: GCA_966111935.1. Classification (GTDB taxonomy): domain Bacteria; phylum Gemmatimonadota; class Gemmatimonadetes; order Gemmatimonadales; family Gemmatimonadaceae; genus JAQBQB01. Next base: position 1,728 of record CBHWBX010000141.1, on the reverse strand, counting down.
GTGCTGCTGATCGCCTGCGCGAACGTCGCCAATCTGCTTCTCGACCGTGCCGCGCATCGCACCAAGGAAGTCGGGATCCGCACTGCGCTCGGTGCATCGCGCTCCGCGGTCGTGCGCCAGTTCCTCGCCGAGTCGTTCGTGCTCTCCGCGGCGGCGACGGCGTTCGGGATCGTGATCGCATACTTCGGGATCGATCTGTTCAACCGCGCGATCGCGGCGCAGAGCGTGCCGTTCTTCATCGACATCCGGCTGCACCCGCAGGTCCTGCTGTTCACGATTGCGATCGCCGGCCTGACGACACTGGTCGCCGGCGCGATCCCGGCGATCCAGTCGTCGCGCGCCGACATCAACGAGATTCTCAAGGACGAATCGCGCGGCGCATCGAGCTTCCGCATCGGCCGCATCAGCAAGGCGCTGGTGATCTTCGAGATCGCGCTGTCGTGCGGGCTGCTCGTCGCCGCGGGGCTGATGATCAAGAGCGTCGCGAAGATGCGCGACCTGAATCCTGGCTTCGTCGGCCGCGACGTCATCACGGCGCGCGTCGGCTTCCCCGCCGCGTACACGGACACCGTCGCCCAGAATCAGTTCTTCGACCAGGCCGTCGAGAAGGTCTCGTCGCTCGCCGGCGTCCAGGCGGCCGCGTTGAGCGTCGGCCTGCCGGCGGCGCGACAGGGCTTCAACGGCACACCGTTCGCGCTCGAGGGGCAGTCGTACGTCGAAGACAAGGACTTCGCCCACGCCCGGAGCACCGCCGTCACCCCGGGATTTTTCGCGACGCTTTCGATACCGGTACGGAGTGGACGCGTGTTCTCGACCGAGGATCGCGCCGGATCGCCGCCCGTCGTCGTCATCAACCAGGTCCTTGCCGAGAAGTACTTCAAGGGGAGTGACCCGATTGGGAAGCGCATCAGGCTCGGCGCTTCGAAGAGCACCGCACCGTGGGCGACGATCGTCGGCGTGGTCGGCAATGTGTTCACGGGAAATCAGTCGACGCCGTTTCAGGAAGTGATCTATCAGCCGCTGCCGCAGGCGCGCTCGGCATTCGTCTACATCTCGGCGAAAGCCTCCGGCGGCTCGGCGCTCGCGCTCGCGCAACCGATTCGTCAGGCGGTAGCGTCGCTCAACCCGGACATCCCGCTCTACTGGGTGCAGACGCTCGACGATGCAACGAGTCAGTCGCTCTGGTTCGTGCGCGTGTTCGGCACGATGTTCATGATCTTCGGACTCGTCGCGCTCTTCCTGGCGTCAGTCGGTCTCTACGCGGTGATGTCATTCTCCGTAAGCCGTCGCACGCGCGAGGTCGGCATCCGCATGGCACTCGGCGCCCAGGGCCGCGACGTGATCGGCATGATCTTCGGCCAAGGCTTATGGCAGCTCGGCATCGGGATGGGGCTGGGCCTCGCCCTCGCCGGCGCGATCGCGAGCGTGATGGCGGTCGTCCTCTTCCAGGTCCAGCCGCGCGACCCAATGGTGTTCGGCGGAGTCGCCGCGGTGCTCGTGGCGGTCGGCTTACTCGCGTGCCTGATCCCCGCCAAGCGAGCGACGCTCGTCGATCCGCTGGTGGCGTTGCGGAGCGACTGAATCGGACAGAATCAGCGCGTCGGGGGTCGCGGGTTGTTGATCACGGGCAGGTGTGCGGCCAACTGATCGGGTTGCGGGGTTCCGGGTTCGGGGCGCGGGGGGGACACCCCCCCCGGCGCCGCCGGCGTGGATTAGGAACACACCCAA
>CBHWBX010000140.1:0-9508 GCA_966111935.1 uncultured Gemmatimonadaceae bacterium | reverse complement strand
GGCGAACGCGTGATGCTTCCGATGGCAGGCCACCCATTCCTTGGTGACGATGGCCGTGGTCAGCCACAGCCAGATGCGCATCGGGAGCGCGGCGATGTAGTGGAGGCGGAGTCCGCGATGCGTTTGCGCGCGGTGCAGGAACAGCGTGACGCAAACGTTCGTGAAATGACCCGCGATGACGATGAACAACACGGGCATCCACCATCGTGCTGCGAGGGCGCCAAAACCTGGCATTGCTTGTACTCCACTTCGAGAGAGATAACGAGGTCGGACGAGCCTTTGAATCTAAGCGCCGACCGCGGGCACTGCCACAGGACGATCCCCGACACGGAATGGCACGCTCGGCCGTTTGTGTACAGCCTTTGGACGGCTTGCAACGACGCTCGAGCTCGCGTACATCTGACTTGCAATGCCACGATCGAAGTCGTCCGAACACGAACGCTCTACCGTCGACGCTCCGCCGCTGCGTGCGACGACGGAAGGCACCGGCCGCTACGCGCAGCGGTTCGCGACGGAGCACGCCGAGGGCTTTCACCATCCCTCGATCGCCGGGCTCATCACGTCCTCGATCGGCATCGGCACCTACCTGGGCGAGAGCACCGATGCGGACGACGCCGCGTATCAGGCGTCGGTGCGGCATGCGGTCGCGTCGGGCATCAACCTGATCGATACGGCGATCAACTATCGGTGCCAACGATCGGAGCGCGCGATCGGCGGGGCGCTGCAGCGCTCGTTTGCCGATCAGCAGGCGACGCGCGACGAGCTGGTGGTGTGCACGAAGGGCGGATACATCCCGCTCGACCGGACGCCGCCGGAGTCGCGCGACGCCTATCAGGCGTACGTACGCCGCGAGTTCTACGACACGCAGATCGTGCACCCGTCGGAGGTCGTCGTCGGCGGGCACAGCATTGCGCCGCGTTTCCTGCGGTACTGCCTCGCGAAGAGCCGGCAAAATCTCGGGCTGCGCACGATCGACCTCTACTATCTGCACAATCCCGAGCAGCAGCTCGCGGCGATCGACCGCGAGGAATTCCGGCGGCGCATGACAGCGGCGTTCACGACGCTCGAGGAGGCGGCGGACCGCGGGGAGATCGGCACCTACGGGGTCGCGACCTGGGACGGTCTGCGCACGCCGGCCGGCGACGCCGCGCACCTGGAGCTCGCGGAGCTGGTGGAGATCGCCCGATCGATCTCAGGAGATGGTCATCGTTTCACGACCGTTCAGCTGCCGATCAACCTGGCGATGACCGAAGCGATCGGCCTCGAAAACCAGACCGTCGGCGGCCGGCCGATGTCCGTCGTGAAGGCGGCGTCGGAGCTGGGGCTGAGCGTGGTCGCGAGTGCGACGCTCCTTCAAGCGCGCCTGACCACCGGACTGCCGCCGACCGTCGCCGAACATCTCCCGGGACATCGAACCGACGCGCAACGCGCGATCGCGTTCGTCCGGGGCGCGCCCGGGGTGTCGGCGGCGCTGGTCGGGATGCGGCGGCCGGACCACGTCGACGAGAATCTGGAATCGCTGCGCCGATAGCGACGTCGAGTCGCAAGTCATTGCGGACGCGACGGTTGCGGAGCGGGTTGGCGGCTGCGTTACGATCCTCGCGCGCTGCGTAACGCCGGGATAATGGGGTGGGGGTAGCCTGCTGCGCGTCGGAGGCGCTGCCTCCGGCGTACTGACTCATCCTCCCCGAACACCCCGGATATTCTGACAATGACGTCCAGAATTCGTGCGCGACGCCGCGACGGATTCACGCTGGTCGAGACCATCGTGACCGTCGGCCTGATTGCTGTCATCGCGGCCTTCGTCATCCCGACCGTGATCCAGAAGGCCGGAAGCGGCGACCCGGTGAAGGTCCAGAACGACCTGAACACCGTGCGCACGGCGATGGAGACGTTCGCGACGGACATCAAGAACGGCTTTCCGCGGCAGATCAACACCCTGACCGCAAAGCCGACCGCCGGCACCGACCGGTTCATCGACTCGACGACGATGACGTCGTCCCAGGTCGCGGTGTGGAACGGTCCGTACATGGCGGCGACGATCGGCACGGCGGCGAACGACAGCCTGGCGACCGGCTACACCGCTTACATCCGAAACTTCATCGATCGTTACGACTCGAAGGTGAACACCCCCGAGCATTCGGCGGCGGGTGCGGTGGTCGGGACATTCGATCCGACGAACACGCTCTTCGCGTCGGTCGAGGTGCACAACCTGACGCTGTCGCAGGCCCGCGCGCTCAACGCGCTGTTCGACGGGACGATCGACGCGGAGCAGTCGGACAGCTCGAACACGACCGGCCGGTTCCGTTGGCCGCATCCGACGACGCCGGGGCTGGTGAAGGTCAGCTATTACCTCGCCGTTCCAATCACCTGATTCGGAGCCTGTATGGCGCCCTCATCGCAACAGCTTCGTATCTCCAACCCCGCTCTGAGGCGTCGAGCGGGGTTCACGCTCATCGAGACCGTAGTAACCGTCGGACTGATCGCCGTGCTCGCGGCGTTCGTCGTGCCCTCCGTGCTGAAGAAGGCTGACAGCGCCGATCCGGTGAAGGTCGCCAACGATCTGAACTCGATCTCGACGGCCGTGCAGACCTTCGCGTCGGATGTGAAGGGCGCGTTGCCGGGCGACCTCGAGGACCTGACGGAGCCGCTGATCACGAATGCGAGCTGTAACAGCGTGAACCCGTGCGACTCGACCGTCACGCACGCGGACATCTATACGCCGCAGCAGGTCCGTCTCTGGAAGGGGCCGTATCTGGCGGCGTCGGTGATGCCCGACCCGACGTCGGCGATCCGAAGCGGGTACGTCGCCGACATCCATAACACGCTGGTGCGGTTCGACGCGACGAACGGCGTGCCGGAGTTCTGTGCGAGCGTCGGGACGACGCAGGTTCCGTGTGCGGGGTTCGTGGCGACCAATCCGCTGTTCGTGGCGGTCCGCGTGGACAGCCTGAATCTGGCGCAGGCGCAGATCGTCAACGGGATCATCGACGGCCCGAACGAGACCCAGCCGGGGCTTCAGGGCCGGTTTCGGTACCCGACGCCGGCGACGCCGACCCGACTTGCGAGCCCAGCGTACTTTCTCGCGGCGCCGGTTCCCTGAAACGTTTGGTCACTTTGTGCTCAAGATCACAGCACGAGGTGCCGAAACTCACACATTGGATGTGTGATTTGGTTCACATGTGGACCAGTGTGTGGCGAGCGGATTTGTGACATTCTGGCGCTTGCCTGAAAGCCATTGGGCCACAATGTTTGTAGCCTTCGAATAATCCCACCGTGCGGCCCAGTCAGGCCGCACTACAGTTTTTTCCCCTGGCAGAGACTTCGACGATGATCTCTCTCCGATCACTCACCACAGTCGCTACCGCTGCGCTCGCGTCGTTCGCGCTCGCGGCGTGTTCGGACAGCCCGGCTGATCCGCTGACCAAGGGACTCCAGCCCTCCAGCGCGAGCTTCGACGGCAAAGTCGGCAGCACGGGCAACTCGGCGAAGAACGGTGATATCGACGTGCGTGTCCTGCTCGACAAGAGCGGCAACGCACTGCTGGTCATTCGCACCGGCACCTACAACCCGACGACGAACGTCGCGGTCCCGAACGGCTACTTCCAGTCGATCCAGTACAAGATCTACGACGCCGCCGGGAAGCAGGTGCAGGTCAAGAACGTGAAGTTCAAGCAGACCGGCATCTCGACCTACGCCGCGTACGTCGACCTCTGCAACAAAAAGGACGATGTCGCGGACGATGACGACTCCGGCACGCCGCCGACGTGTGCAACGAAGTACACGACGGACATGTCGGTCTCGGTCCAGGCGAACCTCAAGGCCGTCAGCGGCGACGAGAAGAAGACGGACGTCGTGCGAGAGGACGGCGCCGACGGTTATCTGCCGGATGTCGACCTGTCGGCGCAGAAGCTGTTCGTCGTCGGCGCGAACGGCGCGCAGACCCCCGCGGGCGCGGTGCCGGCGCTGGCGCCGGTGACCTACTCGGTGGCGTTCCCGAACGACAAGCCGATCAACGGCGTCGCGAACACCATCGGCGTCATGACGACCTGCCTCGTGTACGTCGACAACGTGCTCCAGTTCGCGGTCCCGAACACGCAGCTTCCGTCGACGAACGCGTGGACGAACCCGAACCAGTTCTCGTACGTCGGCGGCGCGTCGCAGCCGATTCCCGCCGGCACTGTGAGCGCCTGCCAGTTCAGCCTCGCGCTGAGCGGCGGCACGCACACGATCGCGGTGAGCGCGCTCGTCACGGCCCCGGGCGATTACGACACCACGAACAACACGACGGCGAAGTTCAACGTGACCGCCGCGTCGGGTCCGCCGGACGTCGCAGTCTACGGCAACCTCCAGAGGCTCAGCGGCACAACCTACTCCCCGCTCGGCGCACTCGTGCTCGCATCGGGAGAATCGTCGATCACGACGACGGTGTACCAGGCCGTCGTGCAGAGCGGGCTCACGGTGCCGGGGTCGGTGGCGTGCAAGTTCGCGGTCGACGGCACGGAGCTGCCGACACAGTCGCCGGTCGCGCCGGCGCTGAATGGCGTGGCGTCGCAGGGCTACTGCAGCCAGCCGATCACGCTGACGGCGGGCTCGCACAAGGTGAAGGTCACGTCGATCTCGACGCCGGCCGACGGGAACGCGGTGAACGACACGATCACGACGATCGTGCTCGTGAGCAACACGCCGCTGACCGTGTCGCTGTCGCCGACGCTGTCGCTCCTGAACGGCGGGACGAAGACGTCGATCGTGCCGGGTCCGGGCGCGGTGCTCTCGGGCACGACGAACAAGTACGCGGCGGACATCGTCGCGACGGTCGGTGGTACGAACTCGGCGGTGCCGGTGACGTGCACGGTGCTCGTCGACAACATGACGCTCACGGCGGGCACGCCGGCGAGCGTGACCGGCGGCACGGCGCTGCTCACGTGGGACAACGGCCCGAGCCTCCAGCTCGCCAACAATGCCACGGGCACCTGCGCCTTCTCGCTCAAGCTGACGGAGAACGGAACCACCGACGCGACGCACTCGATCAAGGTGGTCGCCACGTCGAACGCGACGACGCCGGCTTCGTCGGCGTCGGTGACGGGGTCGGTGACGGACCAGGTCCGCGTCGACATCGCCGGGGTCGGGGTCCAGCGTCGCACCGGCGGCGCGCTCGTCGCGCTCGACTCGACGGCGCTCAACCGCGTCGACACGCTCGTCGCGACGTTCCATAACAACGATGCACTGAAGAGCACGAGCTTCAACTGCTCGGTGCTGTTCAACGACGGCGCGGTCCCGACCGGCGTGCTGACGTTGATCTCGACGGGGCCGACGACGATCGCGGCGAACTCGGACGCGACGTGCTCGTGGTCGTACAAGGCGACGACACTCGTCAGCATCACGTGGACGGCTACGGCGACGCCCGCGGCGGGCAGCCCGCCGGACAACGACCTCACGAACAACAGCGCGATCGGCTCGGTGACCGTGAAGTCGGGCGGCAAGTTCACCGACATCAGCGCGACGAGCGCCTCGATCCAGCAGGAGTGGTTCTCGAGCGCGAAGTCGGCGACGTCGATCGACACCGTGTACACCCAGCAGGCGACGGTCGATCAGCTCGCGCTGATCGTCATCCCGAACGATGAGAGCGGCTTCCTCGGATCGTTCACGGTCACCGGCGCGATCACCTCGAACGGCGTGAACTTCGGCACGGGCACGTTCGCGATCCCGAACATGCCGATGAACAGCTGCGTCGATTCGCCGGCGCCGTACACGATGCCGAACGGCGGCAACCCGGCCGGCGCGCCGGACACGTCGATCGTCTACAGCGCGCGCGTCTGCGCCCGCTCGACGACGTTCAACGGCCAGGACGGATACCAGCGCATCGTCGTGACGTACAACTCGTCGCTGAAGAACGGCATCTTCGGCTACGCGCCGACGATGTACCAGCAGAACGTGACGTTCCGGATCGGGCTCGACTTCACGCTCCGCAACGCGCTGCCCGATCATGTCTCGGGCACGATCGTTCTGCCGGTGCCGGCGCCGCGCTCCGATGCCAGCGGCTTCCTGTGGAACACCGACGCGTCGGTGAACAAGCCGGTCGTCACGACGCCATAAGCCATAGCGAAACGCGGCTACCCAGCCGGTCGTCCAAGGCTGGGTAGCCGTTCGCAGGTGATGAGCTCACGACGATGTGGGGTTCGATGAGAGCGCGCAGGGGATTCACACTCGCCGAAGTTGCGGTCGCGGCGTTGATCGTCGCGATCATGGCGGCGGTGACCGCGCCGTCGCTGATGTCGTTCCTCGACAACCAGCGCGCGCAGACCACGGCGAACACGCTGTCGGATCTGGCAACGGGCATCGCGTCGTTCCGAACCTCGGTCACGGCGTACCCCCAGAAGATCTCGCAGCTCACGAACGTGATCGCGACGACCCAGCCGAACAGCTGCGGCAGCAACTTCACATCGGCGAACGTCACGAGCTGGAACAACAACGCGCCGTTCGTGAACTTCTTCATCTCGTCGACGAGCCCGCTCAACACCCCACTCGGCACGGTCACCGACGTGATGGTGCGCAACCCGACCGGCCCGACCGGCACGCTCACCGGCACGCTCGCCATCCGGATGTCGAACGTCGATTCCGCCGACGCGGTGGAGCTCGACAAGATCATCGACGGCAGCAGCACGCCGACGACCGGCGTCCTCCAGTACACGATCACCTCCAGCCTCGCGACGATCTCGTACTTCGTGCCGGTGGGCAACCGATGCTGAAACGTCGTCGCGGCTTCACGCTCGCCGAAGTACTCGTGTCGGTCGCGCTGCTCGCGATCCTTGCCTCGGTCACGTACCCGACGATTCGCGGCCGCATTCGCGACGGCTACACCGCGGCGATCGTGCAGGAGTTCGACGACATCGCCACCGCGATCAACGCGTACCGGCAGAACGTCGGGAAGTACCCGCCGTCGCTCGACTATCTCGTGGCGCTGCCGGGAACGCCGAAGGATTTCTGCACCGTCAATCTTTCCGCGACCGCGCAGGCGAACTGGCGCGGCCCGTACCTCAATCGCGTCATCTCGTCATCGCTGCCGAACTACTGGCTCGTCGGCAACGACGACACGGTACAGGTGACACTGGGCTCGACGACGGGAACCGGCGTGCAGCTGATCGAGATCTTCATCGACGGCGCGGATCAGGCGACGGCGAACGACGTCGATCGGGCGATCGACGGCCAGGCGAATCCGTCGGACGGCACGCTGCAGTGGATCGTGCGCGGGAACGGCACGCGCATGCAGTACATGATCCCGACGAAGCTCGGCGCCTGCTAGGGCGTACCGCTCCGGACGGCGACGCGCGAGTACGCGACGTTCGCGCCGGTGGCATGTCCGCCGATCCAGAGCTGACTCGGTGCGGTCGCGAGCTCGCCGAGGTAGCGAAGCGACGACGTCCATCGCGTCTCGCCGTCGATCTGGAACGCGACCGCGCCGCGCGCATCGATGGCAATCGTGACGTCGTGCGCGCCGTCGCCGGTGATGTCCCGATCGGTGAACGACTGCGAGCCGACCGTATAGCGCATCGCGCCGGATCGGCCGTCCCACGTCAGCGCGACCATCGGCGCCACGCGCGGCGCGGTCGTACTGGTCTCATCCGACGCGAGCGGCTCGACGAACGCCATCGTCGTCGTTGCCTGGATCGCGCCCGTGCCGAACGGCGCGTGGAGCCGCGCTGTCGCAACGACCGGCCGACGAAGATCGAAGGTGCGCCGCGACAGGATTCCGCTGTCCCACTGGAGATCGGAATTCGGGAACAGCGCGCTGCCTGATCCCGACGGCGACCGGCCGACATAGGGAAGCGGCGTGCCGAGCACCGACCAGCGGTCGCGACTCAATCCATTCGAGAAGTCGTCGATGAACTCGACCGGGCCGCGCGGTGCCGCGACGACGTAAAGCGTGTCGCTGCGCCAACCGGGCACGGAGGCGATGAGGCGCGCGCGACCGGCGTCGGTCGCGGAGAGCGAGAGCGACGTCGCCGAGGCCGACGCACCACGCGTCATCTGCGAGGGCAGCTCGACAGACAACACCGGCGCGACGTTGCGAACCGGTCCGCCGAATTGATCGACCGAGAGCACCGAATACTGCGCGGTGTCACCGACCGAGAACACCGACGGACCGATGATGCGCACGCGATCGAGGTAGGGCGCGGGGGCACCGCGCCACTGTACGACGGCGAACTGCCGGCCGGCCGGCGTGATGCGTCGGACCGCACCGCCGAGGGGACGCGTGACGTACACCGCCGCATCGCCGTCGCGCGTCGACTCGAAGGCGATGAACCGGCCGTTCGGCGAGAAGAGCGCATGTGAATCGCCGTCGCGATCGGTCACCGGCCAGACGCGCGCGTTGTCGAAGTCGTAGGCGTAGATGCGCGCAGCGCCGGAGCGCGTGCTCGTGAACTCGAGCAGCGAACCGTCGGGCGACCAGGCGATGTCGGAATCCTCTCCCGAGCCCGCCGAGATCGTCCGGGCGTCGGATCCGTCGGGCGGCGCGACGAAGATCTGGGCCGCGCGGGACGACCCCGCCTGCGCGACCCAGGCGACGCGCGTGCCGTTCGGCGACCAGCGAGCGGCGGTCACCGAGCGCCCGGCGACCGTGTCCAGCGGTACTGAATCTTTAATGCCAATCCTGTAAATCCAGAGATCGGCATGGAAGCTTCCGTCGGCGAGAGTGCGCGCGCGCGAGACGAGGAGGGCGCGCGAATCGGGAGACCAGTCGAGCGCCGCGTTGTCGCCGCCGCCCGTCGCGAGCGTCACGGTGTCGCGGCGGCCGCTGCCGATCACGACGACGTCCTTTCCGTGCTCGGTGACGTGCGAGCGCACGACCAGCCGCCCGTCGGGGGAGACGACGGGGTCGAGCCAGGCCGGGGGCATCGACTGCGTCCATGCGGGAAGCCAGCTCGCGTTCGCCGGCGTGACGTCGAGCTCACCGCCGACGCGGCCGCTGACGAGGCTCAGGCTTCGGCCGCGCGGCCCGCGCTCGAGCACGACGAGCGAATCGATCACGTCGGCGGTGACGCGCGAAGCAGCGAAGCGGCGATTGCCGACGATGCCAAGCGTGACCACGATCGCACTGATCGCGACCGCGGCGACCCACTCCCGACGATTACGCGCCGACGCGATCCACGATCGACGGCGTGGTCGCGCGGCCTCCGTCGCCGGCTTCGCCTGTTCGGCCGAGGCGTCCGCGATCTTCTCCTCCTCGAGCGCGGTATCGTCGGCGAACTCGGCGTCAACCGACTCGTCGCCCGCGGACAGGCGCAGCGGTCCGCGGCCGAACGCGGCGAACAGCGACTCCACTTCGCGGCGCGCGTCCTCGTTCGGCGCGAAGGTCAGCGCGAGATTGAGAAAGCTCGCGCCCTCCGACCACGCACCGACGCTCGCGGCATGGAAGGCCGCGCGGCGCGCATGCGTGTAGGCGGCATCGCTTCGACCGGAGAGCGCGAAGAGCCGGGTCAGCTCTTCGTCGGTGGCGTCGGGCTCG
>CBHWBX010000139.1:0-9514 GCA_966111935.1 uncultured Gemmatimonadaceae bacterium | reverse complement strand
GCCGCGCCCCTCGGCGCCGCCAAGACGTCCGTGAACATCGCCGAGCTGAAGCGCAGAACGGTCCCCGAGCTCCAGGAGATGGCTGAGTCCTATGCCATCGAGGACTTTGGCGGCCTCCGCAAACAGGACCTCATCTTCCGCATCGAGCAGAAACTGCTCGATCAGAACGTCGTGCTCACCGGCGAAGGCGTCCTCGAGATTCTTCCCGAGGGCTACGGGTTTCTCCGGAGTCAGGACTGGAACTACCTGCACGGGCCCGACGACATCTACGTCTCGCCGTCGCAGATCAAGCGGTTCAACCTGCGCACGGGCGACACCGTCGCCGGGCAGGTCCGTCCGCCGAAGGAGTGGGAGCGCTACCTCGCGCTGCTGAAGGTCGAGTCCGTGAACGGCGACGAGCCGGAGGTCGCGAAGGCCCGCATGGGCTTCGACAATCTCCGCCCGCGCTATCCGGAAGGACGCCTTCGTCTCGAGACGAAGGACGGCGACATCAGCATGCGCATCATGGATCTGATCGCGCCGATCGGGAAGGGACAGCGCGGATTGATCGTTGCGCCGCCGCGCGCGGGCAAGACGATCCTCCTCCAGAAGATCGCCAACGCGATCTCCGAGAATCATCCCGAGGTCACGCTCATCATCCTGCTGATCGACGAGCGCCCGGAAGAAGTCACCGATACGATCGCGAGCGTCAACGCCGAAGTCATCGCGTCGACCTTCGACGAGGAAGCGCCGCGCCACGTCGCGGTCGCCGAGATGGTGATCGAGAAGGCAAAGCGTCTCGTCGAGAGCGGCAAGGACGTCGTGATCCTGCTCGATTCGATCACGCGCCTCGCGCGCGCGCATAACGCGGTCACGCCGCAGTCCGGCAAGATTCTCAGCGGCGGCGTCGACGCGAAGGGCCTCGAGAAGCCGAAGCGCTTCTTCGGCGCCGCGCGCAACATCCAGGACGGCGGCTCGCTCACGATCATCGCCACGGCGCTGATCGAGACCGGCTCGCGCATGGACGAAGTGATCTTCGAAGAGTTCAAGGGCACCGGCAACATGGAGCTCGTGCTCTCGCGCAAGATCGCCGAGCGCCGCGTCTATCCCGCGATCGACATCGGCAAGTCGGGCACGCGCAAGGAAGAGCTGCTCTTCTCACAGGAAGAGCTCAATCGCGTGTATCTCCTCCGCAACTTCCTGTCGGACATGCCGGAGATCGACGCGATGGAGTTCCTGCTCAAGCAGATGTCGCGCTCGAAGAACAACAAAGAGTTCTTTCAGCAGATGGTTAAAGGCTAATGATTGCGGTCGGCACTCCGAGCGTAGGTGCGCAGCGCCGAAGCGAGGAGCAATCATTTGGCTGATCGCGGCCGACTCCTCGCGATCGACTACGGCGAGCGACGCGTCGGGCTCGCGATCAGCGATCCGACCGGCACCATCGCCTCGCCCGCCGGCGTCATCGAGCGACGGCTCGGCAAGCGTCCGCCGATCGCCGAGATCATTCGCCGCGCCGAAGCGCTCGAGGCGCGCGGCTTCGTGATGGGGCTCCCCCTCGACGGCAACGGCGACGACACACCGCGCGCGACCGAAGCACGCCGCATCGCCGAGGAGCTCACGAAGCGCACCGGGCTGCCCTGCGAGCTCGTCGACGAACGCTACACCACCGCTGCCGCTCTCCGCGCGATCCGCGAGATGGGCGGCTCGACCAAGGGCCGCAAAGGCGATGTCGATGCGCTCGCGGCGACCATCCTGCTCCAGCATGCGCTTCAACGTCAGACGTAGCACGAGCCTCCTCGCGCTCGCCGCGGCCACGAGCCTCGCCGCGTGCGGCTCCGGAAGCGGCGCGCCGGTGCGCGTGACGATCCCGCCGCGCGCCACGATGCGCATCGCCGCCGAGTCGCTGAGCAAGGCCGGTGTGATCCGCTTTCCGCGCGCCTTCCGGCTCTATGCGTCGTTGCGGCGGCACGATCGCGGGATCAAGGCCGGCACCTACGCGCTGCACAAGAATGCCGGCTGGAACTTCGTCCTCGACGAGCTGCGCTCCGGCAAGGCGATCGTGCACGTCGTGACGATCCCCGAAGGCTGGTCGCTCTCGCAGATCGGCCCGGCGCTCGCGTCGAAGCTCTCGCAGCCGATCGACTCGTTCGACGTCGCCGTGCGCGACACGGCGCTGCTGCACCGCCTGGACGTCCCGACGCCGACAGCCGAAGGCTATCTCTTTCCGGACACCTACACCTTCCCGGAAGGCACGTCGGTGCGCACCGCGGTGCTCACGATGGTGCGCCGCTTCGAGCAGATCTGGAAGCCCGAATGGACGTCGCGGCTCGATTCGCTGCACCTCTCGCGCAACGACGTCATGGCGCTCGCGTCCATCGTCGAGAAGGAAGCGCGCTTGCCCGAGGAACGGCCGGTGATCGCCGCGGTCTACCTCAATCGACTCAAGGCCGGCATGCTGCTCCAGGCCGACCCGACGGTGCAGTTCGCGCTCGGCAAGCACGTCGCTCGGGTGTTCTACCGGGACCTCGAGGTCCAATCGCCGTACAACACGTACAAGCACAAGGGACTGCCCCCAGGCCCGATCGCCTCACCGGGACGCGCGAGCATTCAGGCGGCGTTGTATCCGGCGAACGTGCCGTATCTCTACTTCGTGGCCTATCCCGACGGCCATCACGAGTTCCGCGCCGATCTCAAGGGCCACGAGGTCGCCAAGAGCGCGGCCCGCAAGGCGTGGGACTCACTCGATCTCACGAGTCGCGCTGACTCGGCGCGCGCCAAGTGATTCCGAGCGCCAGCGGAAGCTGACGTCGGGCACTCGTTCGCGCTGCCGACTGCGGCGGCCCGGACGATGTCCTCCGTGGCGCTGAATGCGCACCGCGCGCATCGCCCCGAGCACCGGTGGAAGCAGCGCCAGATCCACGAGCTCGGGATCGAACTGGGTCCCCCGCCCCGCCGACAGCACCTCGACGGCACGCTGCAGCCCGCTCCCGCTCCGATACCGCCGCGTGTGCGTGACGGCGTCGAAGGTGTCGGCGATCGTGACGATCCGCGCAACGAGCGGGATCCGCGTTCCGCGCAGCCCGCGTGGATACCCTTTGCCGTCCCAGCGTTCATGGTGTGACAGCACGCCTTCGGAGAGCTCGGGATAGAAGGCGCAGAGCGGGGCGAGCACTTCGGCACCGCGCTGCGGATGCGTCGCGATTGCACGACGCTCCGCGGGCGAGAGCTTCCGCGTCTCGTGGACGATGTCGAACAGCGCCTCGTTGATCTTGCCGATGTCGTGAAAGAGCGCGACCCGCTCGACCTCGCGCGACCGCTTCTCGTCGAGCCCCGCGGCATCGGCAAGGATCAGCGCGCACGCCGCGACCCGGCGCACGTGCATGCCCGTCTCTTCGTCGTTGGCTTCGATCGCATTGAGCAGCGACTCGAGCGCCGCGGCAGCGAAGCGCTCGACGGCACGCTTCCCGCGCCGCTCGCGGTAGACGAGAGCAGCGCCGGCTCCGGCGCCCACCAGAAGGGAGAGTTTCGCATTCATTGGACGCCCATTACGCAAGAAGTGGGCGGACTCCACCGCTCGGTGCGAACTCAATGGCGAGCATCCCCCCCGACCGGTATCTTGGGCCACCCCACCCATCCCCATGATTCGGACGATTCGACTCAGCCTGGCCACACTCGGCTTTCTCGGCGCGCTCGGTTCGGCCCTCTCTGCCCAGGAAGGCACGGTGCGCGGGACGGTCGCCGACTCCCTGGGAAAACCGATCGCCGACGCCGACGTCGCGATCCTGCGTTTCCATCAGCTCACGCGCACCGACCGCGACGGGCGATTCACGCTCACCAAGCTGCCGCGCGGCGAGCACGAGCTCGTAGTGCGCCACATCGGCTTCTCACCCGAGTCGATCATGGTCGCGGTGAACGACCTCGCCTACAACTACGAAGTGACGCTGCGCGCCGACGCGACGTTGATCGAGGGCGTCACCGTGTCCGCGGGGGAGATGCGCCTGCGGCTGGGGATCGAAGACTTCTATCGGCGGCGCGTCCGCGGCAGCGGCGGCGCCTTCTACACGCGCGACGACATCCTGGCGCGCAACGCCCGGCGCACGAGCGACGTCATTCGCAGCACCGCCGGCATTCGCTTCGTCCGCACGCGCAACGGCTCGGGGATCCGCTTCGTCGGCTCCGATCGCCGGGAATGCATCCCCGTGATCTTTATCGACGGCCAGGAAACGCACGGCATGGAGATCGACGACATCTCCGTGAACGACGTCGAGGGGATCGAGCTGTACAACGGGCCCTCGACGACGCCGATGATCTTCTCGTCGCGATCATCCAAGGACGCGTGCGGAACGATCGTCGTCTGGACGCGCATCCCCGGAAAATCCTGAGCGACTGTCGCCGACAACGCGTCGCTACGGTCCGCCGCGTCGCGGCACCGACGCCAGCCGTCGTGCCTTCTCGAGATACTCGCGCGCCTCGGCGTGCTCCGGATCCAGCTGGAGCGTCATCCGGAATTGATCGACCGCCTCCGGATACCGGCCGGCCCGCGCCAGCGCGACGCCAAGGTTGTGGTGCGCGTCGGCGTACGGCGGATTGAGCCGTACGACCGCGCCGAACTCGGTGATCGCTTCGTCGATCTGCCCGAGATGCACCGCCGCGATGCCAAGGTTGTTGTGCGTCGTCCAATCGTTCGGATCGATGCGCAACGCCGCGCGAAACAGCGGCGCGGCGGCGGCATAGTCGCCCTTCTTCGAGAGCGCGATGCCGAGGTTGTTGTGGCTGTCGACGTAGCTCGAGTCGACCGAGAGTGAATACCGGTAGTTGCTGATCGCGTCGTCGAGGCGATTCTCCGCGAGATCGTAGTTTCCGACCATCGTGTGCGCGAGATCCGACTCGGGCTGCACGCTGAGCACGTAGCGCCAGAAGCGCTCCGAATCGTGCCAGTACGTCGTCTGCCGCCACGTCAGCGCCATGAACATCGCAATGACGAGCGACGCGAATCCGACGGTCAGCGCGCGGCCGCGCCTGGCGATCAGCATCGCCAATCCCGCCGCGATCAGCACCGCGATCACCGGCGAGGCGTGGTAGGTGTATCGGTCGGCGGCGATCTGTGGTCCATTCTGCACCACGCCGAGCATCGGCGTGATGATCAGGAGATAGCACGCCACCGACGCGAGGATCGCCGGCGCCCTGCGCCGCAGCCCGAACGCGAGCACGAGCACCGCGGCTACGATGACGTACGCCGCGACGAAGCGCGCTTGGAATGGATCGATCCGTCTGGGCATCACGTACAGCGGCGACAGACGCATCGGAGCGATGGACTTCCAGAAGTAGAGCACCAGGCTGTACGCCGATACGGCGAGCTTTGCGCCGAGCGTGAGCTGCTTTCCCGGGGCGAGTGCGACGATCGTCAGGGGAACGATCGCCGCGGCCGGGATCGCGTACGGCAGCAGCTCGCGATAGACGCTGCGCGCTTCGGCCGTCCACCATCCGCGCCCGCCGCCGACCCGCCGCAACGGATACCAGTTGATGACGAGCAGCACCGCCGGCAGTGTGAGTGCGGTCGCCTTGGACAGGAGTCCGGCGGCGAACAGCGCGATCGACATCCAGTACCACCGGCGTGCGTGCGCCGGATGAGGCGTGACGAATCGCAGATAGGCGAGCACGCTCGCCAAGAAGAACATCGCCGAGAGCACGTCCCGCCGCTCCGTCGCCCACGCCACGGACTCCACCCGAAGCGGATGCACGGAGTAGATCAGGACACCGAGAGCAGCCGCGAGCTGGATGGTTCCGTTCGCGACGGGCGCGTCCTCTGCATCGGGCGCGGCGCGCAGCAAGCGCAGTGCGATGAAATAGAGGAGGACCGCACCGGCGCAGTGGAGCAGGAGATTGGTGAAGTGGTAGCCGCGCGCGTCCATCCCCCAGAGCTCGTAGTCCAATCCGAGCGTCACCCATGACAGCGGGACGTAGTGACCCATGTGAAAGGTCGTCCACATCCAGCGAAGCTGCGCCACACCGAGTCCGCGATAGTTCGGATTCAGCAGAAAGTTGCGATCGTCGTCCCAGCTGACGAAATCGTTTCCGAGCGCCGGAAGGAAGGCGACGAACGTCAGCAACACGACAGCGGTGGGAGCGATGAGCGTTTTCCAACGCGGCATCGGCGGAGGGGGTGCGCCGGTCATCCCAGATGATCGCGCCCCGTTCGGTGTGCCGTCAACGCCCGGCGCCGCGGAATGGCGCCTCCCGGGTCCGAGACCTATTTTGGTCCACCTTCCATCCTGGCCCGAGCCGCTCGCGCATGTCCCGCGCATCCAGAAATCGCAGACGAGCCAACGACGAGACGCGAGCCCACCGCCTGTGGCCCTCGGCGCTGCTCGCGCTGATCACGTTCATCGCCTTTCTCCCGACGCTGCGGAACGGCTTCGTCACGTGGGACGACGACCGCAATTTCCTGGAGAATTTCAGCTATCGTGGCCTCGGCTGGGAAAACCTGTCGTGGATGTGGACCACCTTCCACATGGGCCATTACGTCCCACTCTCGTGGATGACGCTCGGGCTGGATTACGAGCTCTGGGGGATGGACGCGCGCGGCTACCACTTCACCAATCTCCTGCTCCACTGCGCGAACGCCGTACTGGTGTTTCTCGTCATCCGCCGTCTGGCCACGGCGGCGACGCAGCAGAACGACCAGCGGATCACCGCCGCCGCGTTCATCGGTACGCTGTTCTTCGCGATTCACCCACTGCGCGTCGAATCCGTCGCCTGGGTGACCGAGCGCCGCGACGTCCTGTCCGGCGCGTTCTACTGGGGCTCCCTGCTCGCGTACCTCCCCTATGCCGACGGCACGAATCGGTCGTGGCGCCGCTACACGCTGTCCTTCGTGGTGTTCGTCTGCGCATTCCTCTCGAAGGCGACGGCGATCACCCTCCCCGCGGTGATGTTCCTCGTGAACATCTACCCGCTGCGACGCCTCACCTTCAAACACCTCAAACCGCTCGATCGCGCGGCGCTCCAGCAGATCGTCCTCGAGCTGCTGCCCTTCGGCCTCATCGCGCTGGCGCTCGTTCCACTGACGATCGTCGCGCTCGCGCCGCCGGCTCAGCTCTCCAAGGCGGCAAAGATCGCGGTCTCCGCGTACAGCCTCGCCTTCTACCTGCTCAAGACGGTTCTCCCGACCGGCCTGTCGCCGCTCTACGCCATGCCGACGCACGTCGACGCGGGCGAGACGCGCTACGTCGTCAGCTACGTCCTTCTGGTGCTTTGCGCCGTCGGCGTCTGGTTGGCACGCCGGCGGTGGCCCGCCCTCGTCGCCGGCGCGGTCGCCTTTCTGCTGATCATCCTGCCGATGCTCGGCATCGTGCAGAATGGTCCGCAGATCGCCGCGGACCGCTACACCTATCACGCGACGCCCGCGCTGTCGGCGCTGCTGACGGCTGGCATCCTCCTGATCCCCGTCGCCGCATTCGCCGCGGTGCGATGGGCGTCGATCCCGATCTTCTGCGTCCTCACCGCGCTCACCTGGCGGCAGATCGCCGTCTGGCACGACCCGGACACCTTCTGGAACTACGTGCTGCGCCAGGACGAGACCTCGGCGGTCGCGCTCACGGCGATGGGGACGATGCGGCTCAACCAGCATCGCGATCAGGAGGCGATCGCCTACTACGAGCGCGCGACGACGCTCGACCCGACCTACGCCGAAGGCCACGACAACCTGGGAATCGCCTACGAGCGCGTCGGACGGCAGGCGGATGCGAAGCGCCAGTTCCTGCTCGCCGTCGAAGCCTCGCCGCGAAACTACGAGAGCCACAACAACCTCGGCATCCTGCTCGAGCGTGAAGGCAACTTCGACGGCGCGATCGAGCAGTATCAACTCGCGATCCAATTCAATCCGATGTACGGCGCGGCGCATACCAACTGGGGAAATGCGCTCGTCCGAGCCGGACGAATCGACGAGGCGATCGCTCATTACCGTGAGGCGGTACGCCTGCGTCCCGACCTTGGGGACGCGCATCTCAACTGGGGCGTCGCCCTCGCGCAGCAGCACCGCTACCGCGAAGCGATCGATCAGTTCCGGGCCGCGCTCGACATCGACCCGTCGTCGACCGAAGCGCGATCCTATCTCGCCACGGCAACGGAGCTGGCGAGCTCACCATAACGATTCCGCTTCTCCGCGTCTTCACTTCTCCTCTGGTCGCAGCCTTCCTTGTCGACATAACTGCAAACACGCGAACGGAAAGCCGAAACCCGCGAAGTGGCTTGGGTGCCATTTCGCGGGTTTCGGCTTTGCGTTCGCGTATTTGCAGTTCACACTTTGGCCGGACGCCCGCTCTCGCGAAGCTTCGGCGCCTTCACACCCTTCGATGCGCCTGGCACCGCGCCTCTGACGTGCGCGAACAGATCGGCTCGAACCTGCGGATTGCTGATGTGCCAGATCACGCCGTCGGTGAAGTAGTGATGGATGTTGATGAACATCAGAATGAGGATCGGCGCCGCCTTCCCCGGCTCTTCGCCGAACGTGTTCGCGACGATACTCATCGCCGGCCCCGGTACCACCACTGAGACGACGACGCTGACGCCGATCAGCACGATGCCGTAGAGCGCCATCCGCAGCGCCGTGCGCGCGTGCAGCGCGACCGCGCGATTCATCTCCACGCGCACCGGGAAGCCGAGGTACTGGATCGCGTGCGCGATCTGCACCCAGAAGAGCGCCTTCGGATCGCGCGCCATCGCCGCGTACCACACGAAGATCGCGAGCCACGCGACGAGCGAGCGGAGCGGAGGCATGCGCCCCGTCCGACGCCGCATCATCACCATCCCGGTCAAACCGAGCAGGAAGGCGATGCTCGTCAGCGCGCTCAGCGCGAGGTAGAGCGGGCGCACCGACGCTGGATTCCGCATCTGCGTGTAGAAGATCCAGCTCACGTGCCAAGCGATCAGGATCCGCAGCCCCGTTCGGATCAGCGTCCGCTCACGACGATCGAACCCGATGCCGTCCAGATACGCATACGACGCCATCATCCCCCACACCTGGCCGGTGTAGTGCCAGGCGAGGTACGCGCTCGCGACGGTGATCAGAACGATCACGAGCGCCGGCGACTGGGCGGCCGACCAGAGCGCGATCACGATGTACGTCGCGAGCAGCGCCGGGATGTACATCGAGGCCCACTTGTGACGAAAGATCGATTCGCGGCTCGAGTAGATGAGCCGGTATGACGCCATGAAGTGCGGCATGTTGATCAGCGTCGCGAGCCACGCCTGGACGCCCGCGCCGATGATCACGAGATCCTTTCGACCGCTCAACAGCAATGGGACGAGGACAAGAATCGACAGTCCCCCCGCGCTGAGCAGGTCGACGACGGGCGACAGCACCGACGGCTGACGCGTACCGGTCTCGGATAGTGTGGTCGAGCTCATCTCCATCCTCTAAACGACAGCTACGGGACTTCTACAACGACGCGGGGTGGGCGGGGCCGCCCCCCCCCCGCACCCCCCGGGGGGAGGACGGGACGCAAAAGGGGCCCGGGTTACAAGAGGCACCACG
>CBHWBX010000138.1:0-9541 GCA_966111935.1 uncultured Gemmatimonadaceae bacterium | reverse complement strand
ATGTATGGATCGTGCTGTGGAATCCGGCGGTTTATAGATCTCTGTCGGGTCTGTAGCGCGTCGCCTGGCGCCGCGCGGATGGGCGGCCTGTGGCCGCGGAAGGGCCGACCTTCGGTCGGCGGAGGGGCGCGCTGAGCGCGCGGATGAAAACGAAACGGCGTCTCGATTCGCTCGAGACGCCGTTCGCTTTTGCCAGCGCCCGATAGGGCGCCCATCCGCCGGCAACGCCGGCCCATCCGCGCGGCGCAGCCGCGCTCACGCCCTTACCACCCCGGCGCCAACTGGAATCCCCACACCCAATTCCGCTGCGGCCGCTGGAACGGATGCGCGAGGTAGGCTTCCATGATCGCGTAGCCGAGCAGGTTGAACCGGAACGACACGCCGGTGCTGAACACCGGGATGCGGCTCGTGCAGGGATAGTAGGACTGCGCGATCGCCTGCGCGGCCGAGGCGTTCGAGCAGTTGGACGGAATCGTGTTGTCGCTCGTCGCGAAGCGAAGATCCGGGCCCTGCGCGTTCGTGTACGCCACACCGGCGTCGAAGAACGGCGAGACTTCCGTCGGCAGGTACGGGAAGTTGATCAGGCCGAACCCTTCCGTGCCGAAGAGCGGGATGCGGAACTCGGCGTTCGCCACGGCGACCTTGCTGCCGAACAAACGGTCGAAGGCGGGGCAGCCCGTCGTCGTCGGCGCCGAGGGGGCGTTCGCGATCGTCGCCGTGCACTCGTTGCTGTTGAACGACGCGTAGCCGTAGCCGCGCACGAAGTTCTCGTCGCCGAGGTAGATCGGCCACGTGGTGTTGATGTCTTCGGCGCCGTTGCCGTAGCGGCCGTAGGAGAGGCCGCGCATCGCGAAGGTGAACGGACGCATGAAGAAGTAGCGGCGGTAGTCGGCGAGGCCCTGCTGATACGTCACCGAGCCCGTCGTCATCGTATACTGGACGCGATACCGCTCGCCTTCGACTGGCGACGTGAACGCGGCGAACGAGTTGTCGCCGACGAGCGCCGCCGACGGCTCGGCGAACCAGACCGGTTTGTACACCGACGCGGTGTTCTGCGTGTTCTCGGCGACGATCGTATTCGTCGCCGCGTCGTACACCGTCTGGAAAACCTGCGAATCGAATCCGTAGTGCGTCAGGTTCGACGAAAACTCGAACCGCTTCGTCGACGAGAAGGGATATTGCGTGAACGCCTGCGCCTGGTCGATGTAGACGCGTTGCAGGAGCTGGTTCACGCTGTAGCCTGGTCGTCCTCCCGCGACGGTCGCGGTGTCCAGGTATACGTAGCCTGTCAGGTATGGTACGTGTTGCACCCCGACGCCCCAGTTCCATCGGTTCTTCATGTTGTAGTACTGGAGCGCGCCGCCGATGTCCTTCACGGTGCCGTTCGCCTGAATCGCCGCAAAGATCTGTCGATCGCTGAGCTGATCGCCGAAGATCATCGACACGCCGCCGGCGACGCCGGTGCCGAACGGGCCGCCGGCGACGACGCCGAGGCTCGGCTGTCCGATCGCGTCGAGCGAGAACGATGAGTGGTACGGCTCGACCTGGAAGTCGGCGCCGCTCGGCAGACCGCCCGTCGCATCGGCGAGGTAGGTCGCGACGAGACTGCGCGTGACCTGCGGCGGCGGAAGCTGCGCGCCTTCGGCGACGGTTGCCGCGACCACCGGCTGACCCTGCGTCTCCGACGGGTTGAGCCCGCGGACTTCCCAGCCCTGATCGTAGAAGGTGTTGAAGAGCATCTTGCCCGTCTGGCGCGACACCGACAGCGCCGGCGAGACGGTGGTGATGCCGCTGATGCCCGTGGCGACGTGCGTGACGCGGAACGCCTTGCCCGTCGCGATGTTCAGCCGGTAGATGTCGGAGATGCCGTCCTGATCGGAGATGAAGAACAGGTCGTGGCCGTCCGGCGAGAACTGCGGGTTGATGTGCTTACCGTTCGGGAAGATCGGGAAGACGGTGATCTTCTGCGTCGCGAGGTCGTACGTCGCGAGCTGGAGCGGCGAGTACTTGAGCGTCTGGAAGTCCGTCTGCGGACCGCGGTCGGTCGAGAACGCGATCATCTTCCCGTCGGGTGACCAGGTCGGCTGGATGTCCGCGTACTTGTCGTTCGTGAGCTGCTTGATCGTGCCGTTCGTCAGATCGAGCAGATAGAGGTCGCTGATGCCGCCGGCCTGTCCGGAGAAGGCGAGCGTGCGGCCGTCGGGCGACCAGGAGACGTGGCTCACCGAACCGATCCCCGGGAGCTTGATGCGCCGCTCGACGTTCGTCGAGCGCGTGTCGAGGATCGCGATCTCGTTGTTGCCGTCGGCGTAAACGATGAACGCGAACTTGTCGCTGTTCGGCGACCAGTCGCCCGCCGAGTTGATGAAGCTGATCGCGTCGAAGTGTGGATCGCTCGACGGGCCGCCGAGCTTCTTGATGATCTTGCCCGTCGCCGCGTCGCCGACGAACAGGTCGATGCTGAAGAGGCTGCGGCTCGAGAAGAAGGCGAACAGCTTGCCGTCCGGGCTCAGCGTCGGCGCGAGGTTGTAGTCACCGCTGCGCTGGAGGCCGATGAGCTTCGTGCCCGTCGAATCCGGGTGCGTGCGTCCGGCGATCTGCGGCAGGTACATCGCCTTGTTCGCCGCGGCCCAGTCCTTCGAGAGCGAATCCTGGTTCTCGCCGAGCACGCGGATCAGCGCCTGGTCCCAGCCGAGGCGCAGCGCCGTGCGATAGACCTCGACCACCGAGCGATCGCCCCACCGGCCGCCGACGTACGCCCACAGCGCCTGCCCGTAGCGATACGGGAAGAAGCGCGGGTCGGTGGTGAGCTGCTTGATCGTCGGGAACTTGTCGCGCATCACGGCGTCGCGCATCCACATCGCCGTGAGCGGATCCTCGCGGCCGAGCGAGAAGTACTCGGCCATACCTTCGATGAGCCAGAGCGGCAGGGCGTCGAGGCGCATCAGACCGCCGCCCGGCGTGCCTTCCGCGATGTTGTACTGGAAGACGTGTACGAGCTCGTGGCCGAGCACGTGATCGTTGTCGGCGTAGATGCCGGTGAAGGGCATGATGACGCGCGTCCGGTTGGACTCGGTCACACCGCCGGTGCCTTCCTCGAGCGTCTCGCTGATGACGTTCGTCTGCTCGAAGTCCGGATGGTCGGCGTAGAAGACGAGCGACTTGCGATCGAACGCATGGCGGAAGGTGTCGTTGTGTCGCGAGTACCAGCGTTCCGCCATCCGCGCGGCGTCATGGACGATCGTCGATTCGGGCGGATAGAAGAAATTGTCGAAGTGCTCGGACTTGATGATCTTCCAGTCGAACTTCTCGTACTGGACCTTGTTTCGTCCGAAGTATCCCTGCGCGCCGGCCGGCATTGCCGAAGCGAGGAGCACGAGCGGCGTGACGATCGCCGCCAAGCGCACACGAAGTCGAGCCATGAAATGCCCCGCGGTCATCGCCGCAGAAAAAAGACGTACAGACTCCATTGACCAGTGTTGGCCGGAGTCGAACTACGCTCAGCCGGGCAAAGGACGTGCCCCGTCTCGTGAAGGACTAGCCACCCCGGCAATCCCGTCAAGGTGCTGTCGAGTTCGCTCCCCTCTCGACGCCTAACCCGCATTCGCGTAGATAGGTGACACTCCAGCGCCATCCTGCCCCGCATGTCCGATCCAAAGCCGTACAAACCGACCCTCTTCGATCGTCACGGCCCTGCCGCCGCGGACTATGTCCGCGCGTATGCATATGGTCTCATGGTGTTCGGGATTGTCGTCGGGGTGGGCGGAGCCACGATGGGCTATTCGGTCGCGCTCTTCCTGGTGGCAGCCGTCGCGGGAGGATCGGTGAGCCTCATCGCGCTGGGCATCGCCGGCGCGGTGGGGTGGACCTGGAAGCGCTTCATGGTCGACGGCGCGAGCACGCCGTACGTCGAGCAGTACTCGTATCAGCAGGCGCTCGTCATGCAGGGACGGGTCGACGAGGCGCTCGAGTCGTTCGAGGCGGTCATCGCCGAAAAGCCCGACGCGATCGACCCGCGCATCAAGGCGGCGGAGCTCTACCAGCGTGAGCGATGCAACCACGTCCGCGCCGCGGAGCTGTTCCGGCAGGTGCAGCGAATCGAGACGGTCGATGCCGGCAACTTTCTGTATGTGACGAACCGTCTCGTCGACCTGTACACCGGCCCGCTGGCCGAACCGGGGCGGGCGCTGGTGGAGCTACGAAGGCTGATCGATCGCTACCCCGGCAGCGCGGCGGCGAGCCAGGCGCGCGACGCCCTCGCGGCGCTCAAGACCCGCCACCTCGTCGATTAGTCGAGCTCCACCCGCCGGTTGCGCTTCCGGTCGGAGTTCCGCTTCTTCTCGGATAACCGCTTTTCCTTGGCAGCGCGGGTTGGTTTGGTGGCCTTCCGCTTCTTTGGGACGTGAAGCGCATGGCGCACCAGGTCAGCTAACCGTTCATCTGCTGCATGACGGTTTTGCGCCTGGCTCCGGTGGTCGCTCGCCACCACCCGGACCATCCGCTCGGCATCGAGACGGGGGGCGAGCTTCTGACGGAGCCGCTCGCGCTGGTCGTCCGTCACCGCGGTCGACCGGTCGAGATCCCATAATAGCTCGATCCGGGTCGACGACGTGTTCACGTGCTGCCCACCCGGCCCGCCCGACCGCGTCGCCCGGTACTGGAGCTCGGCCCGTGGGATCGCCAGCGAGGGCGTGACATTCAAAAAGGTCGTTTCATCCATCAAGCCGTAACCCGCCGTGCAGTGGATTCGTCCAATGGTGGTATAGCGATTTGCAACGATCACTTCTCTCGCACTTTGCAACGTGCGGCTCGCCACGCCACCGTCCGCTCCAGCCCTGAAGGCAATTTCTGACCCGCGGCGCATGGTCCGCTGGGTCTTCATTGGGCGTCTCTGCCTGGCGAGCGCGATCTTCATCGCGGCCGTCAAGAACTGGACGACCGTGGACGCGGACCAGACGCTCGTCGCGTCGCTCGCCTTCGCGCTCTCCGCTGCCGTCACGGTCGTCTCGGCGGGCTACGCGGAAATATACCGGAAGCCCCTCGGCGCCACGTTCCTGTACCTCCAGGCGGCGTTCGACATGGTCCTCGTCACGGCGGTCATCCACGTGACGAACGGCGGCAACTCCCCCTTCTCGGCGCTTTACATCCTCGTCATCGCGATGGCGACGCTGATGGTGCCGGCCGGGGGCGGGCTGCTGATCGCGGCGCTCGGGCTGGTGCTCTACTTCGCCGACGTCCTGCTCTTCTTCCGCACGCCGGCGAACACGATCGATCCGGGCGTCTGGGTCCAGCTCAGCATCTTCGCGATCGTCGCGCTGTGCGTGCGCTGGCTCTCGGCGCAGCTCCGGAAGAGCGGTGAAGGGAAGGACCTGCTGGTCGCGGAGCTCGAGCAGACCGCGCTCCGCGCCGAAGACATCCTGCACAACATCCGGAGCGGTGTCGTCACGGTCGACGTGACGGGGCGGCTGCTCTACGCCAACCCGATGGCCGAGCGGCTGCTCGGCCTCGAGCTCATCTCGCGCTTCGGCCAGCCGGTGTTCGACGTGATCGGCGGCGTCGCGCCGGAGCTCGCGCACGCGGTGCGCCGCGCCGCGGAATCGAAGCTCCGCACGACGCGGGGCGAAGGGATCGTGTCCACCGTCGCGAAGCGTTTTCCGATCGGCGTGACGACGACCTACACCGAGCACGAAGGGTCGACCGTCGGGCGCACGGCGACGGCGATCTTCCAGGACATCTCGGATCAGAAGCGCATGGACGGCCTGCGGCTCCGCGCCGAGCGTCTCGAGGGCATCGCGGAATTGAGCGCGTCGCTCGCCCACGAGATCAAGAATCCGCTCGCGTCGATCCGCAGCGCCGTCGAGCAGATCTCGCGCATGCCCGCCGTCTCCGACGATCAGAAGACCCTCAGCGTGCTCGTGATGCGCGAGTCCGATCGTCTCTCCCGGCTGTTGTCCGAGTTTCTCGACTTCGCGCGCGTGCGCGTGGCCCGGGCCGACCGCGTCGATCTCGCGTCGATCGTGCGCGGGGCGGCGACGCTCGCCGCGACGCACCCGGACCGCGACGAATCGGTACAGGTCGTCTGCCTCTCTCCCGAGGGCGAGTCGCTCCACATCGAGGGCGACGAAGACCTGCTCCACCGCGCCGTGTTCAACCTCGCGCTGAACGCCGTGCAGGCGGCGCCGCCGAGCAGCGAAGTGCGCATCGAAGTCGCGCACGGCAGCTTCGATTCTCTCACCCTCGGTTTGCCATTCGACGGGGAAGCCGTCTCCCTTCGCGTGTCCGACGCCGGACCGGGCATCCCCGCGGAAATCCGCGACAAAATGTTCGATCCATTCTTCACGACCAAAGCGAACGGCAGCGGCCTTGGGCTCGCCGTCGTTCATCGCGCGATCGAAGCGCACCGCGGCCTCGTGTTCGTCGACAGCACCACACGCGGCACGCGCTTCACCGTCATTCTGCCTCGCACGAAGCAGCCCGCCGGGAGCCTCACGTGACCGACACCATGAAGCCGAGCGTCCTCATCGTCGACGACGAGACGGGCATCCTCGACTCGCTGAACATCCTCCTGCGCAACGAAGGGTTCGCGCCGCATCTCGCGCACGGTGGCAAGGCGGGGCTCGAGCGCATCGGCGACTCGCGGCCCGACATCGTCCTCACCGACATCCGCATGCCGAACGTCACCGGCGTAGAGATCCTGGCCGCGGCGCGGCAGTCCGACCCCGACGTGCCGGTGATCCTCATGACGGCGCAGGCGACGCTGCAGTCGGCGATGCAGGCGGTGAACGAGGGCGCGTTCTACTACATCCAGAAGCCGTTCCGCAACGACGAGCTCGTGGCGATCCTCAAGCGCGCCGCCGAGCATCGCCGCCTGCGCGTCGAGAACAAGTCGCTCAAACAGGCGATCCGCCGCGCCGAGCGCAACGGCGTTGCACGTCCGGTCGGCGTGAGCAAGTCGTGGCTCGAGGTGCTGCGTCTTGTCGAGACCGTGGCGCCGACCGATTCCACGGTGCTCATCCAGGGCGAATCGGGCACCGGCAAGGAAGTCATCGCGCGCTACATCCACGAGCTGTCGATGCGCACCGACGGTCCGTTCCTGTCGATCAACTGCGGCGCGCTCCCCGAGAGCCTGCTCGAGAGCGAATTGTTCGGCCACGTGAAGGGCTCATTCACCGGCGCGATCCGCGACAAGGTGGGTCTCTTCGGTGCGGCGACGAAGGGCACGTTCTTCCTCGACGAGATCGGCGAGACGACGCCGGCGACGCAGGTGAAGCTGCTCCGCGCCCTCCAGCATCGCGAGGTGATTCCCGTCGGCTCGACGGAATCGGTGCCGGTCGACACGCGCGTCGTCGCCGCGACGAACCGCGATCTCGACGAGGAGATTCGCTCCGGCGGCTTCCGCAGCGATCTCTATTATCGACTGAACGTCATCTCGCTCCACCTGCCGCCGCTCCGCCAGCGCCGCGACGACATCCCCGTGCTCGCCGAACACTTCCTCCAGCGCATCGCCGCGGTGCGCAACGAGGGTGTGAAGCAGCTCGCGCCGGAAGCGCTCGACGCGCTGCTCGAGTACGCCTGGCCCGGCAACGTTCGCGAGCTCGAGAACGCGATCGAGCGCTCGATCATTCTGACGTCGAGCGACGTCATTCCGGTCTCCGCGCTCCCCGAGCGCGTGACCGAGCGCCGCGCCGAGCCGCTCGTCTCGACGCGCACGCCGCCGAACCCGACGCTCGAGGCGGTCGAGCGCGCGTACATCATGTGGGTGCTCCAGAGCGAGAGCGGCAACAAGTCGCGCGCCGCCGAAGTCCTGGGCATCGATCCGTCGACGCTGTATCGCAAGCTCTCGCGCTACGGGGTCGAGGCGTGAACCAATCGTCCGTCATCCTGAGCGAAGCGAAGGAGCTCTTTCCTTTAGGCGGGAACGCCATGAGCGAGAGGGGTCCTTCGGATGCTCCGCGTCCTCAGAATGACACGCTTCGTTTTGCTCTCATCGCCGGCGTGATCGTTCTCCTCGTCGCGCTGTGGGCGATCGACGGCGCGCCCGTCGGCGTGGTGCAGGACGACGGCATGTACGTCGTCCTCGCGAAATCGCTCGCGACAGGGCAGGGCTTTCGCTGGATCAACATTCCCGGCGCCCCCGCGGCGACGCACTATCCGCCGGGATATCCGGCGCTGCTCGCGCTGCTCTGGCGCATCGCGCCCGCCTTCCCGGCGAACGTGATGCTCTTCAAGGCCGTGAACGCGGTGCTGCTCGCGTTCGCGAGCGCATGGCTCGTCGTCCTCGCCCGCACACGATTCAATCTCTCGTCGCGCACCGGCGCGCTCGTCGCCCTGCTCGGCGGCGTCGCGATTCCGACGCTCGTGCTCAGCACGCTCGTGATGTCCGAGATGTTCTTCCTCGCGCTCCTCGTGCCGTCGCTCGTCTACGCCGAGCGCGTGCTGGCATCGGCGCGCGAGGACGAACGCGTGCGCGATGCGATCGTGCTCGGAGTCGCCGCCGCCGCGCTGATGCTCGTGCGTACGCATGGACTCGCGTTCGCCGCGGCCGTCCTCGCCGCATTCGCGCTCGCGCGGCGCTGGCGCGATCTCGTGGTGTTCGCGACGACGACGAGCGTCGGCGTGCTGCCCTGGCAGCTCTGGAAGGCGGCGCATCGCAACGTCGTCGCCGAGCCGCTCCGCGGCGCGTACGAGTCGTATGGCGGCTGGCTGCTGAACGGGACGCACGGCAACCCGATCGCGCTCGCCGCGCGGACCGTCGCGCGCACGAGCAACGAGCTGTTCGCGATGATGGCGCAGCTCTCGACCGCCGGCCTGCCGACGTATGCGTTGCGCCTCGTCGTCGTCTGTACCGCAATCGCGCTCGTCGTCGCCGGAGCGATCGCGATCCGGCGCTCGGCGCGCGTCACCGCGCTGTTCTTCGCCGCGTACCTCGGCGTGATCCTCCTCTGGCCGTTCACTCCCGCACGCTTCGTGTGGGGCGTCTGGCCGATCGTTCTCTTGATCTGCGCCGCGGGCGTGCACGCCATGCTCCGCTGGCGGCCGACGACCCGTGCGACCGCGACCGCGCGCCTTGCCGTCGCCGCGTCGTTGCTCTGCATGTGCGCCGGCTACGGCGTCTACTCCTTCCGCGGCTATCGCGGCCACTGGTGGTCGAGCATCCCGCGCTCGACGGCGCCGCTCGTCGGCCCGTCGATCGTCTGGGCCCTCGAGCACACCCGGCCCACCGACGTCGTCGCGACCGTCGACGAGCCGATGATGTACCTCTACACCGGCCGCCTCGCCGTTCCCGTCAGCCGTTTCTCGGCCGACGATTACTTCGCCGCCCCGACCGCGTCTGAGAGAATGCAGGCCCTGCGGTCGATACTCGATGCTTATCACGCCGACGTCGTCGTGATCATCGCGAACGATACCCTCGAGGCCGCGGCACGACGCATGGCCGCGCCCCCCGAGCCGTCGCTCGCCCTCCGTGACAGTGTGCCCCACGGCCTGATCCTCACTCCGACCGTCCGATGACCGAAACGCTCATGCCGCCGCTCGCGCAGCC
>CBHWBX010000137.1:0-9581 GCA_966111935.1 uncultured Gemmatimonadaceae bacterium | reverse complement strand
GACATAGCGCACGCCGAACGCGAGTACGGTGGCAATCGCGGCACCGAGCCCGAGCCAGCGCGGGATGAGGAGGAAATATCCGGCGGCGGCGACGCCGGCGGCGATCCAGTTGGCGAGGGTGATCAGCTCCGTGCGCTCGCGGAGGTGGATGCCGACGTCCTGCATGCCGGTCCAGCTCTGGAAGATGTACGCGAGGAGGATGACCGGGACGAGCCGCGCCGCGGGGTAGTAGGCGGGGGTCGTCATCAGGCGCAGCACGTCGCCGACGAAGAGCGTGATGCCGAGCGCGGCGCTCATGAGCAAAACATTCAAATATACGAATGCTCGTGACAGAACGCGATCCCGGTCGGGGCGTTCGGCGAGCTTGAACCGAATCGGCTCCCATACGAGGTCGACGGGCATCGAGCCGACCATGAACAGCAGGAATCCGAACTGGTAGGCGAGTGCGTAGAGCCCGACGACGGTCATGTCCGCGTGGCGCTCGAGCACGTAGCGATCGCCGAAGGTGGCGATGAACGTTGCGATCTGCGTCGCGACGAGCGGAAGCCCGTATCGGACGAGGCGTCGCGCTGCGGGGGTGGAGAAGTGAAATCCGACGGCGCGAATCAGGTAGATGGCCAGTACCGACCCCACCGTCACCGACGCGATCACGTTGCTGATGAACACCGCGATCGGACCGAGCTTCAGATAGACGAGCAGGAAGATGTTCAGAGATATCTGAAGGACCAGTAGCGCCAGGTTTGCGGCGACGAAGACTTCCGATCGGCCGCGCGCCCTGGCATGCGCGAGTGGAACTATCGATAGCGACTGCGCGGCGAGGCCGAGGGCGGCGACGCGCAGCAGGTCGGCATGGAGCGGCGCGTTGAACACCAGACGCGCGATCGGTGTCGCGAAGGTCAGCACGATGGCCGACACCACCGCGTACGCGCCGCAGATGAGCATCACCGACGTCGACGCGACGGCGTTGCGCTCCTCGTCGGTCTGCGCCGAGTGGTAGTAGCGAAAGACGCCGAGGGCGAGCTTGGCGCCGGCGAGGATGGCGATGAAATCGAGCGTCATCTCGACGAGCTGGATCACGCCATAGTCTTCGGGCGACAGCTTCCGGCTGTAGACCGGCAGCATGATGAACGCAACCGCCCGGTTGAGCAGGATCCCCGCGGCGTAGATCGCCGTGTCGCGGCCGATGCGGCCGACTCCCACGCGTTCAGCGCCGGGTGACATCGGCGAACGCGGGCGCGGGGATCGGGGCGAGCTGGTCGGCGGCTTCGGCGACCGTCGCGAACGAGAACGAGTGCGACGCCGCGAGGCGGTCGAAGAAGCGATCGATGTTCGCGCGCAGCCGATGGCGGTCGGCGACGGTGCGCGTGAACGGGCTCATGCCTTCGACCATCGAGGGGCTGTGCCAGGTGAGGTGAAGATAGCGCGCGCCGTCGCGCACGAGCTCATTCGTGAGCGCGAGCATGTCGCGGACGCTGTCGGTCTCGAAGCTGAGCTGGACTTTGCGCAGCAGTCGGCTGCGATAGGCGATCGACGCGAGCGTGATCGGACCGATGCGCATGCCGAGCATGCGCTCGTGGCGCCGCGCCCAGCGTTGGAAGGGGCGCCTTGTGTATCCCACGGAGAGCGGGACTTCGACGACCGGGCCGTTCAGCGACGGCAGCGTGAGATTGTCGGGGGACGGGCGATAGACCGCGAGCGGGGCGTCGCGATGGTCGGGGCCGTCGTCGTATCGCCGCCAATCGAGGAACGGCGTGACCGAACTGTCCACGGTGTATCCGCAGCGCGCGAGCAAGCGCGCGCCGGTGGGGCCGAGGCCGTAGCGTCCGGCGCGGAACGAGCGCGGCCGCGTGCCGAGCACGCTCGCGACGGCGTCGGTGAGCACGAGCAGCTTCTCTTCCTGGAGCTCGACCGAGATGTTCTTCATCATCGTGTGCCGGGGCACCATCGCCTCGCGCATCGGCGGCGTGTTCCACGGATGCAGATGCGCGCCGATCTCGGCGCCGCCGCTCGCGGCGATGTCGTGGAGGATCGTGCGGGCCCACGGCACGCGCACGACCTGATACGAGCAGAAGTAGGTCGGCCGGACGCCGAACGCCTCGAAGGTCCGGTGCAGCGACGGGAGCGCGCGGATGTTGGCGATGCGGATATTCTCGCGCGACGGTTCCCAGTTGTCCTCTTCGGTGTCGATCGAGACGACGACCAGGAGCGGGGCGGGTGCTGTCGGCTGGGTGACGCCGTTGGTGTATGTCATGTGGGTTTCTCCCGATGGCCGTCTCTGGTCGTGAATCGTTCGCGGGCCGCGCCGACACGATCGGCGAAGCGCAACAGTCGTCCCCGCGCCGACGGGCGGAACGCAATGAGCTGGTAGGTCCAGCGGCGCGCGCTCGTCCATTCGTCCTTGTAGGCTTCGTCGCCGCGCAGGAAGTCGAAGCGTTCCAGCCCCCGCGCGATCGCACGCTGGATCATGAGGCCGACGTGCACGCCGCCGACGCTGAATCGGGACCAGTCGGGGGAGCGGCCGGCCTGGTAGAAGTGCAGCGATTCGCGATCGACGAAGCCATACCAGGCCGATATTGGTGCGCCGTCGATGTCGATCGTGCTCAGCCAGGTGTCGCCGGAACGGGAAAGAGATCGTGCGAAGTGCCGGTGCATTGCGTCGAGCCGTGGATCGAAGGCGCCGTCGCCCTGCCATCGGTGCGCGTGCAACGCGAGCAGGTGCTGCCAGCCTTCGTCGATCGCGTCGCCCTCGTAAAGTGTGACGGCCATCGTGCCGCGGCGGGCGAGCACGCGCTCGCGTCGCAGGATCGCGTGTCGTCGCGCGGGGCTGCGGTTCGCGAGGTAGGCGTCCCAGGTGCGGGGCAGGGCGATGAAGGGGCAGGGCCAGCTCGGGCGCAGCATCGTCACCACGCCGCGTGCCTCGAGCGCCGTTTGCAGGAGCTTCACGCCCGCGGCGCCCTCGGTGATGCCATCGAGCTGGATGATGTCCCAGTCGATCGACGACAGCACGCCGGCGACATCGTTCGCCGCCTCGCTGTTGGCAACGAGCACGTCGAGATGATCGGGGCAGCCGAAGTCGCCGACGGCCCAGGTGAGGGCGGTCGCCGCGGTGCGACGGAAGGTGACCTGCCGCGTCGTGAGCGGGAGCAACGCGTCGAGCGCGCCGTCGTCGCCGAATGCCGCGACGGCAAACGCGCGTGCGCGATCATCGTCGGGGGCGGTCGCGCTCCAGGCGTCGTGCCAGCTCCATCCGGAGAACGTCGAGGCCTCCCGCCGTTGGCTGCGCAGGGATTCCCAGCATTCCTCGCCGAGCCGCAACGAATCCGACAGCGAGAGGACTTCCGCATGGCGGGTCGTTCGCCACGTGCCGGCGATGTCGCGCGTAGAGGTCAAGCGCCGATTCCTCCGGCGACGCTGCGGGGCGCGCGACCGCCCCCGTCCATGGTCGAATGACCGGAGACGAGCGTACGGCGTTCCACGTTTGCACGGAGTGGGGCGTGCATTCGAAGGGAGGCGAAGGTGAAGAGACCGGGCGTCGCGCCCGAGCGGCAATGCAAGCGCGGCACCGCCGCCCGGTGACGTATGTGCGTCGGGAGCCAAACGCGTTCGTGCCATGCACTTCCTGCTCCGTGCGCGGTCGCCGGCATTGCGATGCGAGGCGGATAGCGCCGTTGCGCTCTCGCTACGGATGATTCGGCGATGTGGTGCTCCGCCGACACGAAAGTGTGCGCCAGGCCACGCTGCCCCTCGTCCGCGCATGGCACCTGGTCTGCTCAGGCGAGCAAGAGTTCCTCATTGGAGCATCCTCATGCCCGCGCAGGTCGAGGTACCGATTTCCCTCACACCGAACATCGCGCAACTGCTCTGGAAAGGTGCCGTCGCGCACGGGCACGACATCGCGATCGCGACACGCGACGCCGACATCACCTATGCAGCGCTCGCCGGGCGGGCCGGCGCATTCGCGGCGGCGCTTCGTGCGCGACACATCGTCGCGGGCGATCGCGTGGCGATCTTTCTCGAGCGCGGCGCCGATGCCGCGGCGGCATTCTTCGGTGTGGTGGCCGCGGGCGGCATCGCCGTGATCATGTCGGAATCGCTGCGGCCGCGGCAGATCGAGTACATCTGCGAGAACGCGGGCGCGCGGCTGCTCATCGCCGGCGCCGATCTCCTCGCGCAGCAGCCGCGCATCGTCGCGCAGGGCGTTCCGCGTCTCGATCCGACCGACGTCGCGCCGAGCGCCCCCTGGGAGCCGGTGCAGCGCGTGAGCGATGACATCGCGCAGCTGATCTACACGTCGGGATCGACGGGGCGCCCGAAGGGCGTGACCGTCACGCACGGAAATCTCTGGGCCGGCGTGCAGTCGGTCTGCAAATATCTTCAGCTCGAGTCCACCGATCGCATCGCGAGCCTGCTGCCGTTCAGCTTCGACTACGGGCTGAATCAGTTGATGTGCGCGCTCTGGTGCGGCGGCACGCTCGTCATCGAGACGCGTCGCCTGCCGGACGACATCCTCGCCGGCTTACGCTACGCGCAGGTGTCGGTGATCGCGGCGGTGCCCCCGATCTGGCTGCAACTGCTCACCGCGCCGGGGTTCGTGTCGCCGCTGCCCTCGCTGCGCATCATGACGAGCACGGGTGGACGACTGCCGACCGACGCCGTGCGCCGGATGCGCACGCTCCAACCGCATGCGCGGCTCTACCTCATGTACGGCCTCACCGAGGCATTTCGCGCGACGTATCTCTCGCCGGAAGAAGTCGACGCGCATCCGACGTCGATCGGCCGCGCGATTCCCGGCACGGAGATCATGGTGCTGCGTGAAGATGGAAGCGCCTGCGCGCCGGGCGAGATGGGCGAGCTCGTGCAGCGCGGGCCGACGGTCGCCCTTGGCTACTGGAATGATCGGCGCGCGACGGACGAAGTCTATCGTCCGAATCCGGGGCGCCCGGCCGGTGCGCCCGACGCCGAGCGCGTCGTCTTCTCAGGCGATCTGGTGCGCCGCGACGACGATGGCCGGCTCTACTTCATCGGTCGTCGCGACAAGTTGATCAAGACACTCGGACATCGCGTGAGTCCCGACGACGTCGCCGAAGCGCTGCATGCGTCCGGCGAAGTGGCCGAAGCGGTCATCACCACGGAGCCCGACGGGTGGCGCGGCGAACAGATCGTTGCCGTCGTGCGACTTGCGTCCGGCGGGTCGCTGCCACGTTTGCGCGCGTTCTGTCGCGCCGAGCTGCCGCGCTACATGCAACCCGCTCGCTACCAGATCGAAGCCGAGCTCCCTCGCGTTCCGAATGGGAAGTACGACGTCGCCGCGATCTCCGAGCAGGTCGCGGCACTGGCCCGCGACTGAGGAACGATGGATACCATTCCCCGCGTCAGCATCGTCGTCACCTGGCGGCGTGATCTGGAGTCGCTGTCCGACATGCTGAACGCTCGTCTCCCGCGCCGCGATCCCGCGGAGGCCGTCGACTTCATCGTCGTCACTGCCGAGCCGACCTCCCACGAAGTCCACCAAGCCTATCCGGCCGTGCGATTCATCGCTGTGGAGCCGGAGGCGTCGCTCGAGGACATGCGGGTGATCGGGATGCGACACGCCTTCGGCGACATCGTGCTGCTCCTGGACGGCGAGGTCGACGACACGATCGTCGAGCGCGGACGGGAGGTGGCCCGGTGATCGCCGATCGTCCAAGCCTTTCCGTCGTCGTCCGTCTGATCGACGACGCACGCGCCGCGACGACGATGTTCGCGGCGCTTGCCGCGAGCACCCTGCCGCGGCATCGATGGGAACTGATCGTCGTCGCAACGACCGACTCGCCGCCCTGCCTGGCGATCGCCGCGCAGTATGCCGACGCGATCGTGCGGATGTCCGGGCCGTGGACCCCGAGCTCGGCGTACGTCTGCAATCGAGGCGCGTCGGTCGCCAGCGGGCCGGTGATCGTCTTCCTCGGGCACGACGTGACCGTGCTTCCGAACACCCTTGCGCGCATCGACGCCGCATTCGCCGACGAGGAGCTGTCGGCGCTCGTCGGAGCGATCGGTCCGGCGCCGCGGGAGGCGAGCATGCCGACGCGCTTCCGTGCGCTCGTGCGCGAGTGGATGCATCTGCGCGGCACCGGCACGTGCGAGCACTTCGCGACGTCGTGCGGCGCGATCAGGACCGGCGCATTCTTCGCCGCCGGACAGTTGGACGAGTGGCAGCGTCCGCCGCTCGGCTGCGCGTCGCGAGAGCTGGGACTACGGCTGCGCGCCTTGGGATACCGCATCGAGCTGCGCGACGACGTACGGGTGTCGAGCCGTCGCTCGTCGTCGTGGCTCGATGCGGTGCGGCCGTTGATGATCGTCGCGCCGACGCCGCCGTGGATGCCACGAAGCGTCGCGACGAGCGACGAGGCGCTCGCACGTCTGCGCGCGCGCGAGCGGCGGCTGTCGTCGATGGCGACCGCGGCGGTCGTGCTCGGGCTTGCCGGCGGCGTGTTGCGCGATACGGCGCTGCTGATCGTGGCCGCGTCAGTGACGACGACGGTGATCGCGTTCGATATGCCGCTGCTCTCGTACGTGTTCGCGCAGGGCGGATTCGGCGTCTTCCTTGCCGCGCTGCCGCTGCGGTTCATCTCCCTCCTCACCGCCTCCGGCAGCGAGCTCCGCGACGGCTTCCGCTATCACATCATCGGCGAGCCGCGGACAGACCCCGGCGTCGAGGCCCTGCACGAGGTCGGTGCGCGCGCGTGGCCGCCGACGCCGGCACGGCCGCGCGTCGGTGAGCCGACCGCCGCGACCACGCCCACTACCGCTGCTCCGCGCCCGCGAGCCGGCGATGCAACCTGAGCGTATCGTGGCCGATCGCCATTCGTACACGGGGGACGAGACCGGGGTTCGTGGTCCGTGCTCGATCGTCCACGTCGCCGCTCCCGGCGCAGCCGGCGGGCTCGAGACCGTCGTGCATGCGCTCGCGACGGGCCATGCCGCGCTGGGCCACCGCGTCCACGTCGTCGGGATCGAGGACAACGAGACGACGGCCGGCTTTCTCGCGCGCTTTGCCGGGACCGGTGTCACGACGGCGATGCTCGGCGCGCATGGCCGCGCATATGGCCGCGAGCGCACGCTCGCCGCGCGCCTGCTTGCTCGACTCGCGCCGGACGTCGTCCACACCCACGGTAATCGCGCGGACGTGATCGACTCCGCGGCGGCGATCGCGGTCGGCATCCCGGTCGTGACGACGGTGCATGGCTTCACCGGGGCGACAG
This sequence comes from uncultured Gemmatimonadaceae bacterium, assembly GCA_966111935.1. Classification (GTDB taxonomy): domain Bacteria; phylum Gemmatimonadota; class Gemmatimonadetes; order Gemmatimonadales; family Gemmatimonadaceae; genus JAQBQB01. Next base: position 2,340 of record CBHWBX010000137.1, on the reverse strand, counting down.
TGCGAAATCGGCTGTACAGCGTGCTGCAACGGCGCGCGTACAGGAAGTTCGACGCGGTGGTCGCGGTGTCGCGTCCGCTCGCCGAACAGCTCGATCGGTTCGTCGCGCCGGCGCGTCTCCATCTCATCGCCAACGCGCTGCCGGCGACGGCGCGCGCGATCGACCGGACGACGGCGCGTCATCGGCTCGGTGTGCACGACGACCGCCTGCTGATCGGATGGGTGGGACGGATGAGCAGCGAGAAGGCGCCCGACGTGATGATCGCGTCGCTCAGCCGGCTCGCGCGCCTCGCCCCGCGGATGGCGATGGAGCTCGCGATGATCGGCGACGGGCCCGAGCGGCCGCGCCTGCGCGATCTGGCGCGCCGCGAAGGCGTCGCGTCGTTCGTCCGCTGGCATGGCCTCATCCCCGACGCCGCGCGCCTGATGCGCGCCTTCGACATGCTCGTGGTCAGCTCGCGCACCGAGGGAACGCCGATGGTCGTGCTCGAGGCGATGGCGGCGCGCGTTCCCATCGTCGCGACGGCTGTCGGCGGCATTCCCGACATGGTTGGGAGGGACGGCGCATTGCTCGTGCCTCCGGCAGACCCGAATGCACTCGGCGCCGCGATGCACGAAGCCATCTGCGATCGCGAGCGGACGAGGGCGCGAACGCACTTCGCGCTCGAGATGATCGCGACCCAACACGATCCCACTGCCTGGCTCGTGCGATACGCCGAGCTCTACGAGTCTGTCCGGCGCGATGTCGGGCGGAGGAACTGAATGCTGAGAGAGATTGCCACCGGTGTCGCCATGGCGCCGTTGATCGTCGGCGGATATGCATACGCCGGCTATCCGATGCTCCTGTCGGCGCTCGCCCGCCGGAAGCCGGGAACGCCGTCGTGCGAGCCGGTGGACTGGCCGACGGTGACGATCGTCGTGCCCGTCTTCAACGAAGAGCAGGTCATCGGCGAGATGCTGACGCATCTGTTCGATCTCGACTATCCCGCGGATCGAATGGACGTTCTCGTCGTGTCCGATGCCTCGACCGACGGCACCGATGACGTCGTTCGGAGCTTCGCCGATCGAGGCGTTCGGTTGCTGCGAATGCCGGCGCGAAAAGGGAAGACGGCGGGAGAGAACGCGGCCGGCCCTCACGTCCGCGGGGACATCGTCGTCAACATCGACGCGACGATCCGCGTGCCGCGTCACGCGCTCCGCGCACTCGTCGCCGCGTTCGAGGATCCGACCGTCGGCGTCGCCTCCGGCAAGGACGTCTCGGTCGGGACCGCGGCCGCGCAGATCAATCGCGGCGAAGGACAGTATACGGACTACGAGATGCGCATCCGCGCGCTCGAGACGAGGATCTACTCGATCGTCGGCGCGAGCGGGTGCTTCTTCGCGAGCCGCCGCGAGCTGTATCAGCTGCCGTTCCCCGAGCACCTGAGCCGCGATTTCGGAAGCGCGCTCATCGCGCGCTGTCACGGCTATCGCGCCGTAGCGGTCGACGACGCGGTCTGTCTCGTCCCCTGCGCACCGTCGCTCGTCGTCGAGCGGCGTCGCAAGGTTCGCACGATGACCCGCGGGATCGGTACGCTCTGGCACATGCGCGCACTGCTCGACCCGCGACGGTACGGCGTCTTCTCGTGGATGCTGTTCAGCCACAAGCTCTGTCGATGGATCGTGCCGGCGACCGTTCCGTTCGCTGCGACGGCGATCGGAGTCCTCGCGCTCTCGCCGGAGAACGATCTCACGCGTACGGTGGCGCGGGGGGCCCTCGTCGTCGGGGGCGCGGCGGTCGTCGCGGCGGCGATGACGTGGCGACTCGCGATGCGTCGCGCGATTCCGCGATGGCTGTCGCTCCCGGCGTTCGTCGGCGCGGCGATCGTCGCCGGGGTGCACGCGTGGGTTCAGTGGGCGCTCGGCCGACAGAAACCGGTCTGGGATCCGACCCGCCGGGTCGATGCTGCCGCGGCGCCTTAGGTGCCGCGCGCGAGCAGCATCACCCCGATCGTGCGCACCATGATGCGCAGATCCTCGACCAGGCTCTGACGCCCGAGATACTCGAGATCGTAGCGGACCTTCACGCGGACGTCGTCGACGCAGGTGTCGTAGCAGTGATTGACCTGCGCCCACCCCGTAATGCCGGGCCGTCCGAGCTGCCGCTGCGGATATTCGTCGATCGCCTCGCGCAGATGCCCGAAGATGCTCGGTCGCTCGGGACGCGGGCCGACGATGTTCATGTCGCCGCGGACGACATTGTAGAGCTGCGGCAACTCGTCGAGGCGCGTGACGCGCATGATCCGGCCGAGCGGCGTCACGCGTGCGTCGCCGCGGCGCGCCCACACCGCTCCTGCGCGTT
>CBHWBX010000136.1:0-9606 GCA_966111935.1 uncultured Gemmatimonadaceae bacterium | reverse complement strand
GATCGGGGATCGGGGATCGGGGAATGACAAACGGGGCACGAGCTTGATGCCGCGCTCGTGCCCCGTCTTGGTTTACTCTCGATCCTCGACTCCCGATCCTCGACTCCCCCGAATCAGGCCGCCCAGAACCCGCAGAGCGCCTTGCCGTCCGGCGATTCGCGGAGCTTCTCGAACGCCCGCTCGCGGATCTGGCGGATGCGCTCACGCGTCACGCCCATGAGCGCGCCGATCTTCTCGAGCGTCATCGCCTCGGAGCCTTCCTCGAGCCCGTAGTAGAGATAGAGGATCTTTCGCTCGCGGGGGGTGAGGTACTTCTTGAAGACGCGATCGATGAACTCGCGCATCAGCTTGTAGTCGGTTACCTCCTCGATCTCCGTCCCGTCGACGCCCGCGAAGCGCTCGCCGAGGGTGGAGGCTTCACGATCGGAACGATCGATCGGCGCATCGAGGCTGACTTCGGTGGCCGACATCTGCTTCGCCGCACGCACGTTCTCCGGCGTGTCCTCGAGCAGACGGCTCACTTCGTCTTCGGTCGGATCGCGCTTCAGCACCTGCGCGAGAATCGTCTCGGCGCGGGCGAGGCGAATGAGCTGCGAGTTCTGGTTGAGCGGGATGCGCACCGAGCGCGTCTGCTCGGCGAGGGCCTTGAGAACGGCCTGACGCACCCACCACACGGCGTAGGAGATGAACTTCACGCCCTGGTCCGGATCGAACTTCCGGACCGCCTTGAGCAGCCCTTCGTTGCCGATGGCGACGAGCTCGGAAAGGTCGAGGCCATGGCCCTGATACTTCTTCACGTAGGAGATGACGAACCGGAGGTTCGCTGTGACGAGCCGCTCGGCGGCCTTTTCGTCACCCTTCTGAGCACGGCGGGCAAGCCGGCGTTCTTCTTCGGGCTCCTGAATGAGGGGGAGCTTTTGAATGTCCTGGAGGTACTGGTCAAACGCGGTCGACGGAGACGATCGGAAGTATCCCTTCGACGATCTGGTCTCGGTCACTTGCTCCATACACGCTCCTTCCCGATTTACGCCGGTTAGTGGAGCGAGCGTGCGTCCGCTCGCGTGCCAGACGTGCAGCAAAGGCTGGCAGGGACGCCAGGATAATGTTGGCCTCAGAGGGCGTCAACAGAAATCTCGAATGGTTCGATGCGGCGTCGTGACGAAATGATTGTATGTCGTTGATTTGGTTGAGATTTGCAGGTTACTTCTCATCCACCGTCACACAGCCGGCAGATCGGTCATTTTGACCGATAACCGACGGCCATTCGGTTATTGTTCGCTAAAGCGGCTCATCGCGGCGTTGCAGCGGCTCGACACATCCACAGGCCGTTTCGCGGCCGCCGGCCCAACAGCAGAGCTCGCCAACCTCAAATCGGCTCGCCGTTTGCTTCGTCGAGCTCGCGTCACCAACGCCAGGCAAGCACATGTCCTCGTTCGCCACTTATCTGATCGGCTTCATCATCCTGATCGTCGGGCTCGCCTTCGCGGCGTACCTGCTCAATGTGCCGACGACGTGGATCGGTGTGGGAGCGATCGTCCTCATCGGGATCGGCGTCCTCACGGCGACGACGCGCACGAAGATGCGCGATCCGGCCGACACCAACACCACGACGCGTCCGCCCAGCGGACCGACGGGCTGATTCGCTGACCTGACGGTGGCTAGCGGCCGGCCGCGCCCGCGAGCTGCGGCATCGGCTCGCGGCGCGCGAGCAGCGCGGTGCCGCGCTGAAGCCCGAAACCGCTCGCCTCGCGGCAGCTCGACGTCCACACATCGATGCGCTCGCCGCGGATCCGCTTCCCCGTGTCGTCGACGAGGAAGCGTCCGAGATACTTGCGCCCGACGTACAGCTCGATCTCCCGGCCGAGCGGAAAGTTTCGCGGATCGGCGGCGACGATTCCCTCGCGCACGTAGCGTCCGCGCCGCGTGGTGCCCCTGAGACAGTACATCGAGACGCGGACGGGCAGGGGATCGTCGGAGCGCACGCGATACGCCGCGTCCTTCCACCATCCCCGCTCGGCGCCGCGCACGACGGCGCCGGCGACCTTGTAGTCCGCCATCACGACGACCGGCGGATAGACCATCGGCTGCGGCGGCTTCGCGCACGCGCCCACGAGCAGCACGAGGGCGATCGCGCGCACGCTCACGGCGCGAGCACCTCTCGCAACAGATCCTCGCTCACCGGCATCGACCAGCCGCGATTGGCGCCGGCCATCGCGCCGATGCGCGACGGGAGCGCGTACTCGGCGGTGCCGCCGCGTGCCTTCTTGTCGCCGCGCGTCGCGCTGACGATCGCGTCGATCGACATGTCGCGCGGCCGCGCGGCCGGAAGCCCCGCGCCGAGCACCGCGTCGCGCACGCGGTCCGCCGTGCCCGGCTCCGCGGCGCCGATCCGCTCGGCGATCACGCTCTCGTAGACCATGCCGATCGCCACCGCGTCGCCGTGCAGCAGCGTGTAGTCGCTGCACAACTCGATCGCGTGGCCGACGGTGTGGCCGAAGTTGAGCGTCTTGCGCACGCCGCCTTCGCGCTCGTCGCGCGTCACGACGTCGGCCTTGATCTCGACGCTGCGCGCGACGAGGTCGAGCATCGCCGGGCTGCTCGTGTCGAGCGCGTTGAGCGAGCCGGCGAGCGACGCGACGCGCGCGAAGTACTCGGCGTCGGCGATCACGCCGTGCTTGATCGCCTCGGCCATGCCGGCGCGCAGATGCTCGATCGGCAGCGACGCGAGCACGCCGGGGTCGGCGATCACCGCCGCCGGCTGGTGAAACGCGCCGACGAGATTCTTGCCGGCGGTCGTGTCCACGCCCGTCTTCCCGCCGATCGACGCATCGATCATCGCGAGGAGGCTCGTCGGGACCTGGACGTACGGAACGCCGCGCATGAACGTCGCCGCGACGAACCCGGCGAGATCGCCGACGACGCCGCCACCGAGTGCGATGACCGTGGTGTCGCGGCCGTAGCCGGCGGCGAGGAGGTCGTCGGTGACGCGCGCCCAGACGTCGCGCGTCTTGTGTGCTTCGCCGGCGGGGATCGTGAAGACCGAGTGCTCGTCGACGCGCAGCGCCCCGGCGACGCGCGTCGCGTAGCGCGGACCGACGTTGGTGTCGGTGACGATCGCGTAGCGGTGCGCGGGGGCGACGTCGCGCACGATCTCGCCGACGCGATCGAGCGCGCCGGGCTGGATCGTGACGCGATAGGTCGGGAGCGCGACGTCGCGCGCCGCGCGTGCGGTCGTCGTCACCACTCCACCTCGCCCGCGCCGCCGGCGCGGTTGGCGACGCGCGCGAGCGTGAACAGCAGATCGGAGAGGCGATTCAGATAGATGACGACGAGCGCCGGAATCTCTTCGTCGCCGGCGAGATCGACGACGCGACGCTCGGCGCGGCGGCAGACCGTACGTGCGACGTGAAGCGTCGCGGCCTTGCGCGTGCCTCCGGGCATGATGAACGCCTTGAGCGGCTCGAGCTCCTCGTCGCCGGCGTCGATCGCCCGTTCGAGCTCGGCGATCCGCGCGTCGTCGATTCGCGCCTTCTCGAGATGGCGTTCCATCTTCTCGCGATCGGGGGTCGCCAGGAGCGCGCCGATCGCGAAGAGGTCGTGCTGGATCGGCGCGAGGACGCGATCGATCCGCTCGAGCGGCTCGATGGCGATCACGAGGCCGATCACGGAATTGAGCTCGTCGACTTCGCCGTACGCGTCGACACGCGGATGGCTCTTGGGAACCCGTCCGCCGCCGAACAGGCCGGTCGAGCCGTTGTCGCCCGTCTTGGTGTAGATCTTCATGGCGTCTGGAATGTAGGGCGAGCGCGCGCTTCGCGCGCGCGGTAACGGAGCATTCGGCTGGCGCCGAATGCCGCATGGGAACATTCGGCTGCGCCGAATGCTGGTCGAAAACGGTGGGCTGCGCCGAATGCTGGTGGGAAGCGGTGGGCTGCGCCGAATGCTGGTCGAAAACGGTGCGGTGCGGGTCCACCAGCAGCCGGCAACGCCGGCTGTTCCCAAGCCGCCGCCACCGCCCCGCCGGGGCGGGGGCGCTACCCCCCGCGCCCAGCGCGCGCGCGCCCGTTTCGTATTCCGATGCCCGCAATCAAACACCACACCATCATCGGGGGCGGTCCGACCGGGATCTTCGCCCTCTTTTATGCCGGGATGCGCCGCGCGACCGCGCAGATCGTCGATGCGCTCCCCGAGCTCGGGGGGCAGCTCACCGCGCTCTATCCCGAGAAATACATCTTCGACGTCGCCGGCTATCCGAAAGTGCTCGCCAAGGATCTCGTGAAGAACCTCACCGAACAGGCGAAGCAGTTCGATCAGCCGATCCACCTCGGCCAGCGCGTGATCGGCCTCGAGGAAGAGGACGGGCATTTCGTGCTCGTGACGGACAAGGACCGCTTCCCGACGCGCTCGATCGTGATCGCCGCCGGCATCGGCGCGTTCTCACCGCGTCGTTTGCCGCAGCAGTGCGCGCAGCCGTGGTACGGCCGCGGCGTGTTCGACGTCGTCACGAACCCCGAGGATTTCCGCGGCCAGAAGGTCGTGATCATCGGCGGCGGCGACTCGGCGTTCGACTGGGGCGTGCAGCTCCTCGACCGCGCGAGCCGCGTCTCGATCGTGCATCGGAGCGATCGGTTCCGCGCGCACGGCGCGACCGTCGCGCAGTTCCAGGACGCCGTGGACGCGGGGCGCGCGGATCTCTTCACCTTCCACGAGCTGCACGACATCAAGTGCGCGACGAACCCTGAGAAGTTCTCGCACGTCGAGCTGCGTCAGGTGAAGGAAAAGACGACGCGCGAGATGGAAGCCGACGTCCTGCTCCCGATGCTCGGCTTCGTGAGCGACATGGGCGCGATCGGGGAGTGGGGCCTGTCGATCGAGAAGGACGAGATCCTCGTCAACAGCATGATGGAGACGGGCCGCCCCGGCATCTACGCCGCCGGCGACGTCACGACGTATCCCGGAAAGCTGAAGCTCATCGCGAGCGGCTTCGCCGAAGCGGCGACCGCGGTGAACCAGGCCGTGCACTGGGTCTACCCCGACAAGAAGGTCGCGCCGGGGCATTCGTCAAATATGGAGATCTTTGGGCAGAAGGACGACTGAGCTGGCGGATCGAGGATCGAGGATCGCGGATCGCGAAACAACGTCGATCCTCGATCCCCGATCCCCGATCCGCCACTACTCTTTCGGCGCCCTCGACCACTCCGCGGGATCCCTGAACCCTTCCGGGTGCCGCTTCGCGAGCTTCGTCTGATTCTTCTCGGCGACCTCGCTCAGGTGCACGCCCATCGTGTGGGCCGTGACGGCGAGACACCACAGGACGTCGCCCATCTCCTCGATCAGCTTCTCCTGATCGATGTTGCGCCCCTGAAAGGTTTTCTTGCGCACGAGGCCGAGCAGCTCGGCGGCTTCTTCGGCGAGGCCGGCGCTGGCGTCGAGCAGGCGATCGCGCTCGTCGAGCGACGGGTTCACGGTGCGTAGCGCGGCCTGCTGGTATTCGTCGAGAGTCATGGGACGCTCCGTTCTCAGTCGTAGCGCACGCGCGGGTCGGCCTTCGCGTATGCGAGATCGGTCACGAGGTTCACGAGCACGAAGACGGTGCTGAGGAACAGCACCGCGCCCTGGATCGCCGGCAGGTCGCGTCGCGAGATCGCGTTCACGACGTAGCGGCCGATCCCCGGCCAGGAGAAGATCGTCTCGGTGAGGATGCTTCCGGTGAGATACGCACCGAAGTCGAGCCCGAGGACCGTGATCACCGGGATGAGCGCGTTGCGCAGCGCGTGCCGCATCGTGACGACGCGCTCGCTCAATCCCTTCGCGCGCGCCGTGCGCACGTAGTCGGCGCTCAGCGCGTCGAGCATCGCCGACCGCGTCATGCGCGCGAGAAAGGCGATCGAGCGCATGCCGAGCGTGATCGCCGGCAGCACGAGGAAGCGCAGGCTGCCATAGCCCGACGGCGGCAGCCAGTGCAGCGTCACCGCGAACAGCAGAATTAGTAGCAATCCGACCCAATATACCGGGAAGGATATGCCGAGATAGGCGAGAGCGAGCGCGAACCGATCGGCGAAGCCGCCCGGTTTTCGCGCGCTCAACACGCCGAGCGTGAGGCCGAGCACTGTCGCGAGGAGCATCGCCGCGCCGGCGAGCTGCAGGGTCTTCGGAAAACGCTCGCGAATGTCCTGGACGATCGGCCGGTTGGTGACGTACGAGTTGCCGAGGTCCCCGCGCACGACGTTCCCGACGTAGTGCCCGAAGCGCACCGGAAGGGGATCGTCGAGCCGCAGCTGCTGCCGTAGCCGCGCGATCGTCACGCTGTCCGCCCGCTCGCCGATCATCGCCTCGACCGGATCACCCGGTGCCACATAGAGCAGCAGAAAGGCGACGACCAATACGCCAAAGAGTGTCGGAATCGACAGGAGGATGCGCCGTAAGATGAATCGACTCACTTCGCCTTTCCTCCCGATCCCCGACTCCCGCTCCCCGCTCCCCGATCGATCGTCACATTCATCCACCGCTGCCCGTTGAAGATCACCGGCGGGACGAAGTTGCGGAGCCACGGCTGCACCGCGTACAGCTCGTCGTAGAAGTAGAGAAAGACCATCGGCGCTTCGGCGAAGGCGAGCGAGTCAGCCTGACGGTAAAGCGCGTTGCGCTTCGGCTCGTCGAGCTCGCGGCGTGCGGCCGTGACGAGCGAGTCGAAGGTCGCGTTCTGGAAGAACGAGATGTTCCCGCCCGCGCCCTTGTTCACGCTGTGGAGCAGCGGGTAGAGGAAGTCCTCGGCGTCGGGATAGTCGGCGTACCAGTCCTTGAGCAGCATGTCCGCCTGTCCCTTGCGCGCCGCGCCGCGCGCGGCGGCGGACTCACGCTGGACGATCTTGGTGTGGATCCCGACTGCGTTCAGGTACGCCTGGATGGTCTCGGCGATGCGAAGGTAGATCGGGACCATGCCGACCCACAGTTCGACGTTGATCCCATTCGCGTGGCCGGCTTGGGCGAGCAGCTCCTTCGCCCGCTTCGGGTCGTACGGATACGCCTTGCGGGTGCTGTCGTAGCCGCCGAGCGCGGGGGGGATGACCCCGGCCGCGCGGTCGCCGCGTCCGCCGATCAGGCGCTCGATGATCCGCGGGACGTCGATCGCGTAGTTGATCGCCTGGCGCACGCGGGCGTCGGCGAGCGGGCCGCGGGTGGTGTTGATGCCGACGTAGACGAGCTCGAGCGCGGGCGTGGACATGAGCAGCGGGCGGCGGCTCTCGTCCTCCATCCAGTCGGCCGCTTCGGGCGCGGGGATCTGCAGGATGTCGACGTTGCCGCTCTCGAACTCGGCGACGGCCGTGCTCGGCTCCGCGATCACGCGGGCGCGGAGCGTGTCGGCGGCCGGCGGGCCGGCGAAGTAGCTCGGATTCTTCGCGAAGAGCAGGTAATCGTCGTGCTTCCACTCGACGAGCTTCCACGGCCCCGTGCCGATCGGGTGCTCGCCGAAGTTCGCCGGGACGTTCTCGGGGACGATCGACGCGACGGGCATCGCGAGCATCTTCGTGAAGATCGCGAGCGGCTCGGTGAGCGTGACGACGACCGTGGAATCGTTCGGGGCGGAGAGCCCGCTGATCGTCTTCGCGGTGCCGCCATTGAAGTCCTTGGCGCCCTTGATCGGAAAGAGAAACGACGCCGCGCCGCTCTTCGTCTCAGGGGCGAGGGCGCGGTGCCAGCTCGCGACCACCGTGCGGGCGGTGAGCGGCGAGCCGTCGTGGAAGGTGACGCCGCGATGGAGATGGAAGGTGTAGGTACTCCCGTCGGGGCTGACCTCCCATCGATCGGCGAGCGCGGGCTCGACCCGGGCGTCGGGGGTGAAGCGTGTCAGTCCATCGAACAGGTAGCCGACGGCTCGACCCGTGGGCACGTCCGTGGAGACGGCGGGATCGAGGGAGCGAGGATCGTAGTTGTCGCGGGAGTCGATCAGCTCATGCCGGTTCGGGGCGCTCGTCGAGCCGCACCCCGCCAGCACGAGAGCCCCCACCATGGCGAGCAGCGGCCGTCTATCTTTCATTGAGACTGTAAAATGGCGCGAGAACTTACCTTAGCTCGCCGTTAAGCGTCACTCAGATCATGCCTGCAAAGAGTGATCCGCGCGAGACCTGGAGCACGGACAAGTACTACTATCGGCGCTCGCTGAGCGCCCGTGAGATGCTGCCCGCCATCGGCGCCGGTGTGGTCGCCGGCGCTGCCGTATTCTACCTCGCCACGCTGCTGATGCAGCGGACGAGGCTCGATGCGGACGTATCGCGCGCGGGCCGGCGTTCCGTCCCGCGACCCCGCGGCGGCTGATGGCTCGTCTGCGCGGGATCGCGCGCGTCGTTCGATCTGCGCTCCTGGCGCTCGCCTCGATGTCGGCGGTACCGGCCGTAGCGGCCGCGCAGGAGGTGCTCTGCGATCCCCACGAGGTCGAAGTGCGCTCGCTGCACTTCGTCGGCAACACCACCTTCAGCAAGGACGAGCTGTCGGCGCGGGTGCTCACCACGCCGTCGTCGAGCACGCGGCGATTCCTGCTCCCGCTCGGCGCGCGCCGGTGCTATCCCGACATCGGCCTGCTGAACGACGTCACGAACCTCAAGGCGTTCTACCACAACAACGGCTTTTACGACACGCGCGTCGATACGGTCGTGACGAAGCGGTCGGGCAATCGCGTCGACATCACCTTCCTCATCGCGGAAGGACGTCCGCTGATCCTCGACTCGCTCTCGATCACCGGCATCGATTCGCTCCCGGGGCGCCAGGACGTCCTGCGCGATTCGGTGCTGCACATCGGCGAGCGCGCGGGGCCGGTCCAGATTCTCGCGCAGCGCGATACGCTCATCACGCGGCTGCGCAACGCCGGCTATCCGAACGCGACGGCGTTCCTGTCGTCGGACACGCACCCGACCGAACATTCGGTGGAGGTGACGATCGACGTGCAGCCGGGCGCGCGCGCGCGCTTCGGCAACATCACCGTCAGCAGCATGTCGGTCAAAGGCGGGCCCCCGGAGGTGCGCGACTCCGTCGTGATGCGCCTCCTCGGGCTCCGACGCGGTGAGCTGTACAGCGATCGCGCGATCGCGCAGGCGACGCGGAACCTGTACAACCTGTCGATGTACCGGCACGTCGACGTCGCGCTCGACACCATGTTCACGCACGGCGACAGCGTCGCCGACGTGCTCGTCGAGCTGCGCGAAGACTACATGCGTCAGATCGATCTCGAGGAAGGGTGGGGCCAGCTCGACTGCTTCAAGATCAATGGCCTCTACACCGACAAGAACTTCCGCGATCAGGCGCAGGCGTTCCAGTTCACGGCGCGCGTCTCGAAGCTCGGCTACGCACCGCCGAGCGCGAACTGGTCGAAGAATCTCTGCTACCGGCACTACCTCGACAACGACAGTCTCGCGAGCTCCAAGCTCAACAACTATCTGGGCGTGTCGGTCCGGTATCCGACGCTCTCGCTGTTCAGCTTCACGCCGGCGTATTCGGTCTATACCGAGCGCCAGGGCCAATATCAGGCGTATCTGCGGACGACCGACGTCGGATTCGGCGTCTCCGGGACGAAAGACATCACGGCGCGCACGAACATGCGCCTCGGTTACA
>CBHWBX010000135.1:0-9613 GCA_966111935.1 uncultured Gemmatimonadaceae bacterium | reverse complement strand
CCATTCGGCATGAGCGCGAACAGTGTCGCGGTTCCACCGGCGATCCCCGTCGACGCGCACACGTACTCGGAGCGGAGATAGACGCGACGCTGCTCCGCGGACCACTGGGTGCGCTCCTGACCGCGGCATCCCTGCCCTTCGATCGCATGTGGCCGGGTGGTCGCATCGATCCGGCGCCGTGCGCCGACCCGTCCATCGACAATGCTGAGCATCTCGACGTCCGGCGATCCGGCGACCGGGACGACGCAGGTCAGCGAGCCGCGCGATCCGGCGGTGCTGTCTCCGTTCCAGCAGCCAAGGAAGGCGTAGAGGTGCGGGTCCGTCACGCGCGCCTCCTGGGCGAGCGCACTGCTCGAAAGGATCGAGCCGATCACCGCCGCAGCGGCCAATACATGTTTGAACACCTACGCAACTCCTGCCAACGCCATCGTGAATGGATAGCCCGCCGTACGCTCGCGCGCCAATCGCCGGTCAGAGCTGCCCGACGAGCGGCCCCCACCGCTCGACGAGCGAGCGGTATGCCGGATCCTCGTAGCGCGACGGAAGGAACCAGCGCGCATAGTCCGGCAGCGTGTCGCCGTTCACGTGTTTGGCGAGGAGCTCGCCGCACGCATGCGACGACATCAGCCCGATCCCCGACAGCGCGCCGATCACGAACGCCCCGGCGATCGGCAGCGGTCCGACGAGCGGACGGTTCTCCGGCGTCTTGCAGTAGTACCCGCCGTCGACGATTCCCTGCACACCGCCTGCCGCATACGGCGCCATGCCCGGAATCATCTGTCTACAGCCGCGGAGCACGATGCTCGGGTAGAGCGGATCGAACGCCGGCGGCCATACGTACTCGCGGACGTCGGTCTCGTACGTCCAGATCAGATACAGCTCGTCGCCGTGGGTGAGGTCGACGGGACGCATGTGGACGCCGCTCGGATAGCGGTCGCCCTCGAGCTCCACCGGATCGTTCCAGATCACGAACGGCGCCGAGCGCGGCACCACGCCGAGGCGGTCGCGAACGCACAACTTCGCATGCAGCTCGTGCCGCACCGGCAGCTCGACGTCGAGCAGCTCGGCGGCGCAATGGAGCTCCGGCCCCGCGGCGAGCACGAGTCGCTCCGTGTGCACGCGCCGCCCCGACGCGAGCGTCACCGACCGCACGCGACCGCCCGTCGAGTCCACCGCCGCGACGCGATCGCGAATGATCTCGGCGCCGTGCGCCGCCGCGCGCTTGAGGAACCACGCGCCGAGTGCGACCGCGTTGATCGTCCCGGCGCGACGCACGTGCACCGCGCCGAGCGTCGTCGGCGAGAGAAACGGAAAGGCCGCGCGCACCGCGTCGTCGACGAGAACGTCGGCGCCGATGGGCTGCTCCTCGAAGCCTTCCGGGGGCGCGGCGTGATAGTCGGCGAGCGTCGTGTGGCGTCGCACCGGTCCCATGCCGAACGACGAGACTTCCGCGGCCGTGCGCTCCATTTCGGCGAGCGTGTTCGCGTCGGCGGTGGCAAACAGATAGCCGCGACGATTCATGCGAAACACGTTGCCACTCTCGCGCGCCGTGTCCTCGAGCAGATCGATGCTCCGGCTCACGAGGCGGAGCATCGTGTCGTCCGGTCCCGGCCACCAGTTGCGATAGCCCTGGGTGCCCTTGTCGCTCGTCAGCGTGAGCGGCTCGAACTGATCGACGACGAGAATGCGTCCCGCGCGGCCGCTCGTCGCGAGATGAAACGCTGCGGCCGCGCCGGCGATCCCCGCGCCGCAGATGACGATGTCTGCCCGAGTATCCATGCTTTCAACTTACGGCAAACGAAAACGCCCCGTGAGGGAGGACACGGGGCGCTTCGTTCCATCAGCTCGCAGCACCGCGATGGTATCGGTCACCGGCTGATGACCTAGGTGTCGGACGATGGCGCACAACGTTGAGCGGACCGGGCCGATGCTGTAACGCTTTGTCGCACCCGGAACGATTCGTTGCGCTACATCCAGGGCGTCATCTCGGCGGCGTTCACCGCGCGCAGCGCGCTCAGCGAGCAATCGCCGGCCGCGTTCACGCTGAGGTCGAGCAGACCGAAGTTCGCCTCGTCGATCGCGACCGCCGGGCTCGTCCAGACGCGCGACGCGCCGATCGCCTGCGTGCGAACGGCGAGCTGGCCGTCGGGGCGCAGCGCGCGCGCCGAAACCGGCACCTGCCACGTGCCCTTCGCCGGCACCGTCGCGAGCCAAACGGCCGGCGCGCCATCATTCGGCACGGCGTACACGTTCACGTCGAACGTGCTGCTGTTGCGGACGACGATCGCGCTCACGGCCGGCGCCGCGGCCATCCGCACCGCCGACGGTGAGTGGGTGCAGGCCGCGCCAAGTAGAGCGGCGGCGAGCAGAAAGCCTGCATGAAGAGGATGACGCATTGTGCCGCTCCAGTTTGGGGTCGACACCATTCTGCGTCTTTGCAACGGCGATTGCCGTCGGGGAGGCCTTGGTCTTTTGTCGGGTGCCCCCCGACTATCGCACCACCGGCAGCTCGACGTGGAAGGTCGCCCCGTGCTCGGCGTTGTTCGCCGCCCAAAGCCGGCCGCCGAGCGCGATGACGATGTTGCGGCAGATCGCCAGGCCGAGCCCAAGGCCGTGCTTCTTCGTCGTCACGAACGGCTCGAAGAGACGCGCGAAGTGGTCGGGGGCGATGCCCGTCCCCACATCGGAGATCGACAGGCACGCGGCCGGCGGCGAAGAATTGGTGAGCCGCGACTCGATCGTGATGACGCGCGACACATCCTGCGTCGTGCTCATCGCGTCGGCGGCGTTGATCAGCAGGTTGAGGAGGACCTGCTGCACGTGGGTGCGATCCGCCTGCACCGACGGGAGCAACGGAGCGAGCGCGAGTCGTACCGTGACGCCGCGTCGCGCGAGATCGTGCTTCGCGATCGCCAGCGTCTCGCGCACGACCTCGTCGAGGTCGACCTCGCTGATCTGTGCCGGTTGCCGACGCATCATCGCGCGAACGCGCGCGAGCACCAAGTGCGCGCGCCGATCGTCCGACGCAATGTCGCGAACGATCTCGGCCATCGCGGCCATGTCCAGCGGACACTGCGTGAGCAGGCGCCGGGCCGCCTCGGTGTTGATGTAGATCGCCGTGAGCGGCTGCTCGAGCTCGTGCGCGAGCGTGCCGGCGAGCTCGCCGAGCGTGACGACACGCGCAAGGTGCGCGAGCTGCTCGCGCTGCGCCTGGAGCTGCCATTCGGTCCGCCGCTGCGCCGTCACGTCGCGCGCCGTGCCGATGACGCAGGGCTCGCCGTTCACGTCGGCCGGTTCCACGGAGAGCAGGAAGTGCTTGAGATCGCCCGCCTTGTTCCGCAGGTCGATCTCGCGCGACCTGATCCGGCCTCCCTCGGCGATCGTCTTCCAGATCAGGGCACTGTCTTCGATGTTCGCGTAGAGCCCGAGGCCGCGCGCGGTCTGGCCGAGCACTTCGTGCCAGGCGAAACCGAACGTCGACACCCAGCGATCGTTCACGTCGAGGATGGTGCCATCGTCGCGGCGCATGACGGCCATCGCGTCGGGACTCGCGGCGAAGATCTTCGCGAAGCGCTCCTCGGAGCGGCCGAGCGCCGCTTCCGCCTCCTTGAGCGCGGTAATGTCGAAGATCGCGCCCAGAAAGCGCGGCGTGCCGGTGCCTTCCTGCCGGCACACGCGCCCGCGTGACTGGAGCCAGCGCATGGCGCCGTTCTCCAGGACCACGCGATATTCGAACTCGAACTCGCCGTCCTCGATCGCGCGCTGCGCACAGGCGTTGACGTAGGCGCGATCGTCGTCATGAATGCGGGCGAGCCACGACTCATACGTTCCATCGTATTCGCCGGGCGCGAACCCGTGCAGGCGCTCCAGGTACGGCGTGTAGACGCCGGTACACCCGGGTTCCCAGGTGAACGTCGCGAGTCGCGCCGCTTCGGCGAACGTCGCGTGCTCATTCTCGTACTTCGCCAGCTTTCGTTCAGCGGCTCGCCGAGCCGCGACTTCTTCGCGCAACCTCGATTCGTTTGCAGAAAGCGCCACGGTCAGTTCGGCGATGCGTCGCTCGAGAGCGGGCCCGCCGTCTTCGTCGACGGCTGACTGCACGACACGCTCGGCCACGGAGGGACTCCTTGCCGGAGTTTGGCTGCGTAGATCGTGATATGTCTTGCCCAGAGTGGTAAACGATTAACGCGTTGTCAAATGCAATCGTTGTAAAGATTGTTGGCCGTGTAAGGCAACGCCTTACATCAGGGGGCCCCAAGGGTCTCCCGCAGCTCGTTCAGGGCGTGGTCCATCGAGTCGATCCGCACGAGGCCGAGGCGCGGGTACTCGAGCTCGGCGATCACATAGGTCGTGAACGAGATCGCGAGCGCGACGCCGATGATGTACAGCCAGTTCCGCGCGGGCGCATTGGACATCTCATAGCCGCCGAAGATAGCGGCGGCGAGCGCGGTGATGGCGAGCATGGCGAAGATGATGCGCGGCGGATGGATTCGTCGCGCGAGGCGCTCCCGCTCGATCGCGCCAAACATCTCGTTCAGGGACGGAAGCAGGAGCATGCGCGCCTTTTCCCCCTCGGTCGTCATGCAGAAGGCGACGGCGCTCGACCAAAGGGCATTGCCGGCGTCGGTGAGCGCCGGACTCTCGCGCGTCGGGTCATTCGTGCCAGACGCATTTCGGTAGAACTCGAGCAGCTCGTCGAAGTAGCGGATGAACAGGGGGCGGAGCGCGCCCTGGTGCTCGGGAGCAAGCGCGTCGATGCGCTGCCAGGCCGTGCCGATCGTATTGGACTCTTCGGCGACGAGCTCGCGTCGTTTGTCGAAGCGTGACGCCGCTCCGGAAAAGCTGAAGCCGAGGAGCAGGCTGAGTAAACCGAACAGCGCGCCGTCGATCACGCCGACGCCGGCGCGCGCACCCTCCCCGACGGCCGCGAGCTGATGCAGGCCGATCCGCCGGCCAAGCTCGACGCAAACGACGAAGGCGATGAACAGGCTGAGCGCGAGAAGCAGCGCTCGCACCGAATGTCCCGTGCGAATCCTCGTTCCCCGCTCCATCAGAACTCCAGTTGCAGGCGCGACTGATAGAACTGCGTACGGCCGATGATGCCGAAACGATTGAGCACGCCGTAGCCGTACGCGAACTCCAGTCGCGCGTTATCGGTGAGATACCAGTTGATCATCGGCGTGACACGCGAGAAGCGGCCGCCCTGCACGTTGCGATTGTTCAGGTTCGCGTACGAATACTTGAGCACGAGCTCCCACGCGCCGGAACCGCCCTGGAGGACCGTTCGTGCCGGCGCGATCGATCTGAAGTAGTTGCCGACGGTGTTGTACGACCGCACTTCGCCGGTCGTGACCCAGGTCGCGACGATCTCGCCGCCGTTGAACCAGAGATTTCCCTCGGTCGGCGACTGCGCGTTCTGCCAGTAATACTCGGTCCCGAACAGCAGGCGTCCGGGCCGATAGTACACCTCCGGCCCAAGGGTCTGTCCGAGCTTCGCCGGAAACCTCCCGGTGTCGATGAAGTACGGTGCCTCGAAGTCCTCAGGCCGGGAGCGAAGCCGCAGCGAATCCTTGTCCGGCTTGCCGATGCGGTAGTTCATTCCGACGTGCACGACCGTTCCGACGGTATCGGCGACCTGCGGAACCCAGCCGGTGCGAAGAACGAACTGGCGATCGTAGCTCGAGAAGGTCTGGCCCTGCGACAGCGCGTCGCCGAACAGCCCGAGGTTCCAGAAGAAGTGCTGACTCGGCACGTAGCCGAGCCACTTGATGCCGTCGGCAAGGAGTGGAATGGTGGCGTCTCCGAACGGCTGGCGCTCCATCGTCCAGCCATCGTAGCCGACCATCACCTTGTTGAGGCTGAAACCTTCCTTGGCGCGTCCGATGAACAGGTGTCCCCACAGCTCGGGGACCGCGAGCATGATACCGGTTTGACGGACGAGCCACTTCTTCGTCGCGGCGTCGTACATGATGCCGGCCTGCCAGGTGAATGCGCGCTTCGTCCTGAACTTTCCACCCGTGAGGAAGCGGGCGTCGCGCAGCTTGCCGATCGACGGCAGACTCGGGAATTGCTCCCGGCTCGCCGAGTCCTGATCGAAGCCGGTGTAGTCGACGAGCACGCCGCCGCCGAGCTCGAAGGTCGTGAAGCCCAGGTTCAGCTTGATGCGCGTGAGGAGATTTCGATTGAGCAGATCGCCGTCCGCCTCACCGGCGGTAATGCCGTTGATGAGGACGGAATCGCGGACTGAGTCAGCGTGCGTCCTGGCGGGCTTCTGGGCCGTTGCCGTCGAGGCGAATAGCGCCGCGAGCGCCGCCAGACACGCACACCGCATGGCTCAGTACTCGTCGAAGTAGCGCTGGATCGTTTTTGGATCGGACGTCTTGAGCAGCGCCAGGCGCAGCAGCACTCGGGCCTTCTGCGGATTCAAGCGCAACGACGCGACCGTTCCGACACTGTCGTCCTTCACCTCGACGTTGCGTCCGACTTCACCCGTGGTGACGCGCGACGAACGCACGACGACGATACCCTTCTTGATCTGGGCGGCGACCGCGTCGAGGGCCGGCTTGGTCATGTTGCCGTTCCCGACGCCCGCGATGATGATCCCTTTCGCACCGGCGGCAGCCGACGCCTCGATGAGCTTCCCGTCCATGTTCTCGGTCGCCATGATCACGTCGACCCGCGGCAGCACGGTGTTCGGACCGACGGAGAACTCCGACGTCGTGGTATTCTTGCCGATCGGATTGCGGAACCAGTCGATGTCCCCGTAGGCAACGGTCCCCAGAAGTCCCGACAGCGGCGACATGAAGGTTTGCACGGCCGTGGTGCTCGTTTTCGTCAGCGACGCCGCGTCGTGAATCCAATCGTTCACGGTCACCATCACGCCCTTCCCGGTTGCATTCTTGTCCGCGGCGACGGCAACGGCGTTGAAGAAGTTCAACGGCCCGTCGGCTGAAAGCGCCGTCGACGGACGCATCGCCGCCGTCATGACGACCGGTTTCCTGGACTTCACGACGAGGTCGAGGAAATACGCGGTTTCCTCGATCGTGTCCGTACCGTGAGTGATCACGACACCGGTCACGTCCGGCTTCGCCAGGACCTGGTTGATGCGATCGGCGAGCTTGAGCCACACTTCGTCGTTCATGTCCTGCGAGCCGATGTTCGCGACCTGCTCACCGCTCAGATTCGCCAGCGTGCTCGCCTCGGGAACGGCGTTCAGCAGCTCCTCGACGCCGACCTGGCCGCTCGTATAGCCGGCCGTGACGTTGCTCTTTGCCGCGCCGGCGATGGTTCCGCCGGTGGCGAGCACGACGACGTTCGGCAGCGATGGATCGTGTTTTCGTTTCGGCGCCAGCGTACCGCCGGCCGTCTGCGCGGCCGCCTGCGACACAACGGCCGCTGTCGCGAACAGTGCCGCAACGGCCAGCATGCGGGCGCGGTGATTCGAATGGCGGGTCATTTGCTCCCTCTCCTATGCGGTGATGCGCTGCCTCAGCGTCCCTGACCGGTCAGTGCCGACGGGTTGAGGATCTCGTCGATCTGCGCGTCGGTGAGGATGTGCTTCTCACGGACGAGCGGAATGATTCCCTCGCCGCTCTCCAGCGCTTCGGCGGCGAGCTCGGTTGCCTTGTCGTACCCGATCACCGGGTTCAGCGCGGTCACCGTACCGATGCTCGACTCGACGTAATGCTTGCACACTTCCGGGTTTGCCGTGATGCCCTCGACACACTGCTCACGCAGGGTGCGCGCGGCGTTCACGAACAGCGTCTGTGACTCGAAGATGACCGCGGCCATCACCGGCTCGAACGCGTTCAGCTGCAGGACGCCGTCGGCCGCGCCGATCGTGACGACGAGATCGTTTCCGATCACCCGATACGCGACCATGCTCGTTACTTCGGGGATGACCGGATTGATCTTGCCGGGCATGATGGACGACCCCGGCTGCGTCGCCGGAAGATTGATCTCATGCAGTCCGCACCGCGGTCCCGACGAGAGAAGGCGCAGATCGCTGCCGACCTTCGCCAGCTTGATCGCAAGGCTCTTCAGCGCCGACGAGTAAAGCACGAATGCCTGAGTGTCCTGCGTCGCTTCGATCAGATTGCGCGCGAGGTGGATCGGCATGCCGGTGATCTTCGCCAGGTGAGTGGTACACTTCTCGGCGTAACCTTCCGGCGCGTTGAGTCCCGTGCCGATCGCCGTCCCGCCCATGCTCACCTCGGTCAAAACCTTCTGCACCCGTCCGAGCGCCTCGACCTCGTCAGCGAGACTCTCGGCGAAGGCGACGAACTCCTGGCCGAGGGTCATCGGCACGGCGTCCTGTAGTTGCGTCCGTCCCATCTTGAGGATCTGGCCGAACTCGTCGCCCTTGGCGCGGAACGCGTCAATCAACTTGTTGAATTCCGCGATGATCTCGGCGTTGCCGAGCGCCATCCCGATGTGCATCGCCGTCGGGTAGGAATCGTTCGTCGACTGCGAGCGATTCACATGATCGTGCGGATCGCAGTACTCGTATTCTCCCTTCCGATGCCCCATGAGCTCGAGGGCGCGATTGGCGATGACCTCGTTCGCGTTCATGTTCGTCGACGTGCCGGCGCCGCCCTGGAGGACGTCGAGCTTGAACTGGTCGTGCAGCTTGCCGTCGATGAGCTCGCGGCACGCGCCCTCGATGCCCGTGAGGATCTCCTTCGAGAATCCGTTGGTCTCGTAGTTGGCGCGCGCCGCGGCGAGCTTCACCATGGCGAGTCCCTTGATGAAGTTCGGATAGAGGCTGAGCGGAACGCCGGAGATCCTGAAATTCTCGAGCGCGCGC
This sequence comes from uncultured Gemmatimonadaceae bacterium, assembly GCA_966111935.1. GTDB lineage: Bacteria > Gemmatimonadota > Gemmatimonadetes > Gemmatimonadales > Gemmatimonadaceae > JAQBQB01. The sequence goes on along the minus strand of CBHWBX010000135.1, from coordinate 807 downwards.
GCGGTCTGTACGCCGTAGTACGCATCGGCCGGCACGGCGAAGTCGCCGAGCAGATCGTGCTCGATGCGCGTCTCCGGCGTGGCCGCCCGCGTTTTCTCGGTCGCCATGGAAACACTCGGGGAAGAGTTGACGCATCGTAGCGGCGAGCTCGCGCGGCGACGCATTGGGCGATGGTCCTAACGACCGCTCAGCACGCGGGACGCGAAAAGGGCCGCACCATCTGGTGCGGCCCCGTGCATTACGCATCAGCTTCTTTGCTAACGAATCGGAATGCGTTTTCCGGCGCGCTCGCGCTGTTTCGGCATCGGGATCGTCACCTCGAGGACCCCGTCCTTGAACGTCGCGTCGCACTGCTCGTCGGAGACACCTTCGGGCAGCGGAAGCGCGCGATAGAACTGCCCGTAGCTCCGCTCGCTGCGATAGAAGCCGTCGTGCTCGTCGGTGTGATCCTCGCACCGCTCGCCGGAGATCGAGAGCACACCGTTGTCGACCTCGACGCTCACATCGTCCTTGTCGAGCCCGGGCAGGTCGGCGCGCACGACGAGCGAATCGCCGCGCCGGAAGGTCTCGATCTCGGGCGCCCATCCGGATTGCCCGAACATCGCGCGATCGGACCACAGATCGCGCCAGAAGCTGCCGACGCGGCGCGATGCATCCGATCCGCGCCCGGCGTCGCGCCCGACTTCGATCGAGCGTTCGCGATCGTGCTGGGCGCGATCGCCGACGGCGCGCTGTGGAGCGCCGCGCGTGTTCGTGCTCTGGCGGTTGGTGCTCTCGCGGCTGCTGCTCTCACGGTTGGTGTTGTCA
>CBHWBX010000134.1:0-9626 GCA_966111935.1 uncultured Gemmatimonadaceae bacterium | reverse complement strand
CGGGTTCGCCGTACCCCGCCCCCCCCACGGTCCCCCGGGGGGGGTCCGCCCCCCCCGCGAGGCGGAGGCCCCTCGCCTGCGCGCAATGCCACTTCGCCCGCGTCGCGATCGGAAAGGCCATCGACGCCGATGCGTCGAGCACGATCGTCGTCGGCAGCACAGCGCGGTCGGTCGCGAGGCGGATGTACGCCCGATCGCTGCGCGCGAGCAGCCGCCAGTCGAGCCGGCGCGGATCGTCGCCCTGGCGATAGAGCCGGTACTCGGTGAACTCCGCCGACGTACCGCGCATCGTCGAGCGATGCACACCGGGAGGACCGCCGGCCACCGCCCGTCGCGATGGCCAGTGAGCGCCGCGCACGGCGTCGAGAAGTCCGCCGTACGTGCTCGACATCAGAGTTTGATGTCGCTTCGAGGAGGCTCGATTCGCGCGAGCAGATCGTCGATGATGCGCTCGATCCGCACGCCTTCCGCCTCGGCGGCGAAGTTCGCGAGCACGCGGTGCCGCAGCACCGGGGCAGCGACGCGCTTCACGTCGTGCGGCGATGCGGCGAGACGTCCATCGAGCAGCGCATTCGCCTTCGCGCCAAGGATGAGCGATTGCCCCGCACGCGGGCCCGCCCCCCATCGCACGTACTGCTTCACGAGCTCCGGCGCGCGCGCTTCGTCGGGACGCGTCGCGCGCACGAGCGATGCCGCGTAGCGCAGCAGCGGATCGGACACCGCGACCTCGCGCGTCAGACGCTGCAGCGCGATCAGCTCGTCGGCGCCAAGGATCGCGCCGAGCGCGGGCGCGGGCGCGCCGGTCGTCGAGCGAAGGATCGCGATCTCCTCCTCCTCCTTCGGATAGCCGACGCGAATGTCGAACAGGAAGCGGTCGAGCTGCGCTTCAGGGAGCGCGTACGTCCCTTCCTGCTCGATCGGATTCTGCGTCGCGAGGACGAAGAACGGTTCAGGAAGATGCATGGTGTGACCGCTTGCGGTCACACTATGCTCCTGCATCGCCTCGAGCAGCGCCGCCTGGGTGCGCGGCGGCGCGCGATTGATCTCGTCGGCGAGGACGATGTTGGCGAAGATCGGCCCGCACACGAAGCGGAAGCTCCGTCCGCCCGTCGCCGCATCCTCCTCGAGGATCTCGGTGCCGGTGATGTCGCTCGGCACGAGGTCGGGGGTGAACTGGATGCGGCGGAAATCGAGGTGCACCGCCTCGGCGAGCGAGCGCACCATGAGCGTTTTCGCAAGGCCGGGCACGCCGACGAGCAGCGCGTGCCCGCCGGCGATGAGGGCCATCAGAATTTCATCGAGCACCTGCTCCTGCCCGACGATGCGCCGTTGAACTTCGGCGCGAAGCCGCGCGGCCGCGGCGACCAGCTCTTCTCGGTGCGCGGTCGGGGCGGCGGTCATGTCACGACTTGACGGGTCGGCGACGACGGAAGGTCATGAGAAGGATCGAGCCGTCGATCGCGCCCGCGCTGACGAGCGACTGCATCTCGTCGATGATCTCCCACCCGCGGAGCTTCATGACGAAGTCGTCGAGGGCGGCGTAGTCGGGGTAGAGCGCCTGGAGCGCGCGCGTCTTCACCTCGATCACGGCGTCGGTCGGCAGCACTTCCATGCGCACGACGTCCCACACGTCCGGCATCTCGACGCGGATCGTGATCGCCTCGGCCGAGCCTTCCGGCGCGAGATGGATGACGCTCTTGCGCGAGCGGAGATTCGCGACGAACGGCGCGCTGCTCATGCGAGCTCCGGCGAGATCGTCGTGAAGAAGCGCGCGACCTGCATGTCGAACAGGTAGCTCGAGCCGGTGACGCGCGTGCCGCCTTCACCCGCCGCGACCCCGATGATCAGCTCTTCGCCGCCCTGGCCGCGGAACGAGACGAAGCCCGGGCCCTCCTTGTCGAGGAAGGTCGAATAGAGCGACGGACGGCTCGCGAAGAAGGTCTTCGCGCGCGACAGCACTTCGTCGCCGCTCAACGTGGTCGTCGTTTCCTGAAGCGTACGATTATTGGTCATCCTGAATCACCAGAGGAACCTCGAGCCGGAACGCCGAACCGACGCCCGGCTCGGACGTCAACGAAATGTCTCCCTGCGCGAGCCGCGCGAGCCGTCGCGCGAGCGCCAGCCCGAGGCCCGCCCCGCTGAACTCCCGCGTCGGCCTGCCGTCGACCTGACGAAACTCGTCGAACACCATCTCCTGCGCCGCGACCGGGATCCCGATGCCGGTATCCGCGATCGTGTATACCACGCGCCCGCCGTCCACCGCCACCGACGCCGTGACGCGTCCGCTGCGCGTGAACTTGAACGCGTTGTCGAGCAGCGCCGTCAGCGCGCGCGCCACTGTGCGGCGGTCGCTGCGCATCGGCGGCACGTCCGACGGCTCGATCATCTCGAGCCGTGTTCCCTCCCGCGGTCCCCGCGCCGCCGCGACAGCGTCGCGGAGCGGATCGCGCGGATCGAACGGTTCGGCTTGCGCCTCGACCAGCCCGCGCTTGAGCGCCGTCAGGTCGAGGAGGTCGCCGATCAACGACAGCAGATGCTCGCTCGATTCCTTGACCGCGCTGAGGGTCTGTTCCTGCTCGGCGCTGACGGGGCCGGCGAGCCCTTCCTGCATCAGCGAAATGTACCCAATCACGGCCGTCAGCGGGGTCCGCAGCTCGTGTGAGATATTCGCAAGGAATTCGTCTTTGACTCGCCGGGCCTCGAGCAGCGCCGCGTTCTGGCGCTCCAGGTCGGCGATGAGCCGGGCCTTCTCCGCCGACGCGGCCATCTGGTCGGCGACGATCCGCATGAGCTGCCGGGTCTCAGGGCCGACGGCGGCAGGGGTCGAGAAGTAGAACGTCACCGTCCCCAGGACCGCGGTTCCGGTGGCCAGCGGAAGCGCGACGAAGGACCGGAAGCCGAGCTCCATCGCCACTTCCTGCCAGTCGGTCAGCGACTGATCGGCGAAGACGTCGAGCACCTCGATCGTACGACGTTCGCTCGCCGCTTCACCGCTCGGGCCGTGGCCGAGCCGGACCTTCATCTGGCGCAGGAACTTCGCGTACCGCTGCGGCCAGTTGTGCACGGCGGCGAGCCGCATCAGCTCCGCGCCTTCGTCGATCGCGAAGACGCACGAGAAGGCCGAGCCGACGAGCGGGCTCACACGGTCGAGCGCCACCTGAAAGACTTCTTCCGGGCGCTTGGCGGTGTGGAAGGCGTGAGAGATCTCGCGAATCGCCCGCAGCTCGCGGATCACGAACTCTCCGCCGTCGGCCTCGGACGCGGAGCCGGAGATGGGACGCAGGCGTTCCGGGTTTGGGCTGGTCGTCACGGAGAAGGAAGCTACTGCTGACTTTTCTTCTTCGGAACAGTCAATGTGCGAACTTCGACGCGGTGGACGAGGACGTTCGGCGGCGTATCGATGACGTCGAAGACCGCGTCGGCCACGTCCTCGGGGGCGAGCTTCCACGACTGGTCGCCCGCCGAGCGCCCCGAGAAGTCCGTATCCACCCCGCCCGGCGCGACGACCGAGACCTTGATCCCGTAGTCGCGCAGCTCGAGCATCAGGCTCTCGGTGAAGGCCGTGACCGCCGCCTTCGTCGCCGCGTAGCAGGTCGCGCCCACGAACGCACTCCGGCCGCTGATCGAGCCGATGACGACGACGTGGCCGCTTCCCCGCTTGACCATCGCCGGGAGCAGGGCGCGCGTGACGTCGTAGAGCGCGTTGAAGTTGACGTCGACCATCGCGCGCCATTCGTCGCGGGTGAGCTCGAGGAACGGCTTCAGCACGCCGATACCGGCGTTGTTCACGAGCACGTCGACATCGACCTCGGCGAGCTCGCGGGCGACGGCGTCGCCGTCGGTGATGTCGAGCGCGATCGCGCGGCACTTGCCGCCGGCGGCGCGGATCTCGTCCGCGAGCGCGTCGAGCTCATCGCGCGAGCGGGCGACCGCGACGATGTCGAATCGCTCGGCGAGCTTCAACGCAATCGCCCGCCCGATTCCCTTCGATGCACCGGTGATGAGCGCTGTCGGCATCAGCCTCAGCCCAGCATCCGCTCGACCGCCCTGACCAGCGGCCCGAATCCGAGCCCCTTCCCCGACACCCGCTCCGCCTGTTCGTGCGCGAGCTCCCGCTGCCCTTCGCCGAACAGTGCACCACACACCCACGGGCCGGAGCGTGGATTGCGCCACCAATCGGCGTCGTACCGTTCGACCAGTGTTTCCGTGAGCAGGGACTGGAGCTGCCAGGCGCGCAGATAGCGCGCGGCATAGAAGCGCGGATCGACGTCGATGAAGGCGTCGGCGGCGTTGTAGCGGAACGTCGTCGCCGACGTGAGCGTGTCGACGTAGAGATCGGGGAGGGAGTCCCAGCTCGTCTTCCCGCCATACAGCTCGATCTCGTAGATCAGTTTCGCGGTGTAGCGACGCAGGAAGTGCAGCTCGGTGAACCCGGCCGTGCGCAAAAAGGTGCGGACGTTGTTCGCGCCGAGCTCCGAGTAGCGCTTCAGCCATCCGGCATCCTGCATCAGATGGTCGAACAGCATCGCGTAGCCTTCGGTGATCGAGTTGTCGCCGAGCCAGCGGTACTCGAACGCGAGGTCCGGGCGCATGTACGCGAAGTGCAACGCGTGTCCGAGCTCGTGGAGGAAGGTCGTCCAGTCGCTCTGGCCGCCGTGCGGGCGCAGCACGAGGTACACTTCCTCGGGGACGCGCACCGGCGCGCAGAAGGCGCGCGAGCGCTTCCCTTCGCGCTCGCCCGTGTCGAGCGTGATGCGGCCGCCGGCGAGCGGATCGATCCCCATCTCGCGCACCTGGCGGCGAATCGTCTCTTCCATTCGATTCGCCGAGAACGCACCGTCGAACTCGCGCGCGCGGAAGAGCGCCAGCGCGTCGGCGCGCGTGAGCTCGGACGCCGGCATGTTCAGCACGCGCTTCGCGAACTCGGGCAGCGTCTCGTCCCAGATCGCCTGGGTATCGCGCAGGAACTGCTCGCACTCGGCCTTCAGCCCTTCGAGCGAGATCCCGCTCAGCAGCTCGAACGTCGCGTTGAAGCTTGGCGCGAGCTCGAGCTGCTCGGTGATCTCCTTCTCGCGCTGAAAGCGCTCGCGACGGATCGGCGCCAGCTCGGCCTGCACGAGCGCTGCGCGCGCCGCTTCGATCGTGTGCCGATCGCGCGCGTCGCCGTTGTTCATCAGCTCGATCGGCAACGTCTCGTACTGGATCTCGCGGCCGTCGCCGACGCGGACGATCGCCGAGCTCTCCCACTTGATCTCGCGCTCGTCGAGCGGCGCGAGCCGGCGGCTGCTCTGCGATTCCGTCTGCCAATCGAGGAGCAGCCGTGCCGACCGCTGCTCCTCGCTCCCGGCGGGCGCGCCCTGAAACGCCTCGCGCGTGAGCGCGAACGAATCGTCGTTCAGGACGTCGCCGTGGCGCGCGTAGATCGGCTGCAGCTCGGCGCCCGACTTGTGCCCGGAGTGCGCGAGGTAGTACTCGCGCGAGATCTCCTGCATGAACGCTTCGCCGCCTTCACGAAGCGTCTCGAGCGTCAACCCGCGGCCGGCCGGCGTCACTGGCCGATCCGTTCGCGGATGATCGAGCCGACGCGATCGGCGGCGATGCGCTCCTGCACGAGCGTGTCGCGATCGCGCACCGTCACCGTGCCGTCCTCGTTCGTCTGGCCGTCGACGGTGATGCAGAACGGCGTGCCGACTTCGTCCTGACGACGATAGCGGCGGCCGATCGCCCCCGACTCGTCGTAGAACACCGGGAAGTGCTTGCGCAGATCGGCGGCGAGCTTCGTCGCGAACTCCGGCATGCCGTCCTTCTTCACGAGCGGGAACACGCCGGCCTTGATCGGCGCGATCGACGGGTGCAGCGCGAGCAGCGTGCGGCCCTCGTCCTCCCCCTCGACCTTCTCTTCGCGATAGCCGTTCACCAGAACCGAGAGCGCCGTACGATCCGCACCGACCGAGGTCTCGACGACAAAGGGCAGGTAGCGCTTGTTGTTCGGCTGATCGAAGTACTCGAGCTTCTTGCCCGAGAACTCCTGATGCCGCCCGAGGTCGAAGTCGCCGCGGTTGTGGACGCCCTCGATCTCCTGGAAATCGAGCGTGCCGCCAAAGTCGAACTGAATGTCGAACGCGGCGCGCGCGTAGTGCGCCAGCTCGTCCTTCGTGTGCTGATGGAACAGCAGCCGCTTCGGGTCGAGACCGAGCGACAGATGCCAGTTCATGCGCTGTTCCTTCCAGTACTCGAACCAGTGCATGTCCGTGCCCGGCTCGACGAAGAACTGCATCTCCATCTGCTCGAACTCACGCGTTCGAAAGATGAAATTTCCTGGAGTAATCTCGTTACGAAAAGCCTTGCCGATCTGCGCGATGCCGAACGGAACCTTCTGACGCGTCGACTGCTGGACGTTCAGAAAGTTCACATAGATGCCCTGCGCCGTCTCCGGACGCAGATACGCCACCGACGCCGAGTCCTCGATCGGGCCGATGAACGTCTTGAACATCAGGTTGAACATGCGCGGCTCGGAGAGCGTGCCCTTCATGCCGCACGCCGGACACTGCGCCTCCGGCGTGCCCGGCACGCCCTTGATCTTCGGATCGTCGGCGCGGAAGCGCTTCTTGCAATTCCGGCAGTCGACGAGCGGATCGGTGAAGCCGGCCACGTGCCCGCTCGCCTCCCAGACGCGCGGATGCATCAGGATCGCCGCGTCGAGCCCCTCGATGTCGTCGCGAGCGCGCACCATCGCGTTCCACCAACGATCCTTGAGGTTCTTCTTGAGCTCCACGCCGAGCGGACCGTAATCCCACACCGATCCGGCGCCGCCGTAGATCTCCGACGACTGGAAGATGAACCCACGGCGCTTGCAGAGAGAGACGAGTTTTTCGAGAACGTCGGGCTGGTTTGGCATTCCGAAAAATAGTCGGATCGGGGATCGGGGAGCGAGGATCGGGAGTCCGTTACGCCGCTCCCGATCCCCGATCCCCGATCCGACTACCTCACGTGTCCAGCTCGGCGCTGAGCTTCGGCTCCGGCGGCTTCGCCTGTCCAAGCAGCCGGGCGACGATCTTGTCCCCGTGATACCGGCCGTTTTCGATGAACACCTTGTTCGCGTCGAACCCGGCGACGACCACCCCGGCGATGAACAGGTTCGGGAGCGACGTCTCGAGAGTGTCGGGATCGTGGGACGGGATGCCTGTCATCGGATCGATCGGCACGCCGGCCTGGGCGAGCAGCTCGGTGTTCGGGGCGAAGCCGGTCATGATGTAGACCTGGTCCGCCGGCAGTGTCTCCTCGCCGCGCGGCGAGCGGATCGTCACCGAGTTGCGGTCGATCCGCGCGACGCGCGAGTCCCAGCGCGTCGCGATGCTCCCTTCCTTCTCGCGATTGAGGAAGTCGGGGAGCACCCACGGCTTGATCTTCTTGTCGAAGGTCGACAGGAAGTGCACGAGCGTCACCCGCGCGCCGCTGCGCCAGAGGTCGAGCGCCGCCTCGGCCGCCGAGTTGCCGCCGCCGACGACGACCACCGTCTGCTCGAATGCCTCGTGCCCTTCGCGGTAGACGTGGGTGACGTGCGGCAGGTCCTCGCCCGGCACGCGCAGATAGTTCGGCGAGCCGAAGTATCCGGTCGCCACGACGACTGCCCGCGCCTCGGTGTGGCGCATGCCTTCGCTGCGCGAGTCGGAGTGCACGATGAACGTGCCATCCGTGCGCCGCTCGATCGACGTCACGCGCTCGTACTGCCGCACGCGAATGCCGAAGTGCGTGACGATCGCGCGATAGTAGGCGAGCGCGTCGCGGCGCGACGGCTTCTCGGTCGCGACGACGAACGGAATGCCGCCGAGCGAGAGCTTCTCGGCGGTCGAGAAGAAGCGGACGTAGTATGGGTACTGCGTGATCGTGCTGACCACGGCGTGCGCGTCGATCACCTGGACGGACAGTCCGGCGCGCATCGCCGAGATCGCGGTCGCGAGCCCGCACGGGCCCGCGCCGATGATCACGAGATCAATCACAACCCGATGATCTGATCGCGACGCGTCCCGACGCTCACGTAGGAGATCCGCGTCTCGACCAGCTCGCCCATGCGGTCGACGTACGCACGCGCGGCTTTCGGAAGATCCTCGAGCTTGCGCGCATCGGCGGTCGACTGCTGCCAGCCGTCCATCCACTCGTACACGGGCTTCACGCGCTCGAGCATCGTCACGTCGCCGGGGAAGTCGTTGAAGCGTTCGCCATCGCACTCGTACGCCGTGCAAATCGCGATCCGGTCGAGTGTGTCGAGGACGTCGAGCTTCGTGACGGCGACGTCGGTAAGGCCGTTGATGCGCGTCGCGTAGCGCACGACCACCGCGTCGAACCAGCCGCAGCGACGCGCGCGGCCGGTCGTCGCGCCGAACTCGTTGCCGAGCTTGCGCACGCGCTCGCCCATCTCGTCGTCCATCTCCGTCGGCAGCGGACCGGTGCCGACGCGCGTCGTGTACGCCTTCACGACGCCGAGCACCGCGTCGATCGACGTCGGCGGGATGCCGACGCCGGTGGCCGCGCCGCCGGAGGTCGTGCTGCTCGACGTCACGAACGGATAGGTGCCGTGATCGACGTCGAGGAGCGAGCCCTGGGCTCCCTCGAGCAGCACCGCGGCGCCCGTCTTCTGCGCGCGGTAGATCGAGAGGCCGACGTCGTCGGCCAGCGGCAGCAGACGCTCCCGGAGCTTGCCGAGCAGCTCGAGCGTGTACTCGACGTCGGCGCGCTTGCCGCTGCCGTATCCGGCGAGCTGCATGTTCGCGCGATCGGTCCCCTTCTGCACGAGCTCGCGCAGACGCGCCGGGTTGCGCAGATCGAGCACGCGCACGCCGCGCCGGGCGATCTTGTCCTCGTACGCCGGCCCGATGCCGCGGCCCGTCGTGCCGAGCGACTGCGAGTGCGAGCTCTCCTTGTCGAGCAGCTTGTGATAGGGCATCACGAGATGCGCGCGATCGCTCACGTAGAGACGCCCGGCGACGTCCACGCCGTCGGTGACGAGCTCGTCGATTTCCGTGAAGAGCGTGTCGGGGTCGAGCACGACCCCGTTGCCGATCGCGCAGCGGACGCCCGGATGGAGGATGCCGCTGGGGATCTGGTGCAGGATGAACGACTTGTCGCCGATGTGCACCGTGTGACCGGCGTTGGCGCCTCCCTGATAGCGCACGACCCAGTCGGCGCGCTCCGCGAGGACGTCGACGAGCTTCCCCTTCCCTTCATCGCCCCACTGCGCCCCGACGACGACGACCGTGCGATTCGTGTTACTGAACATGCGTTTGAATTGGGAGGTCGGCGGACAAAAAAATACGCCCCGCGGCGAAGCCCGGGGCGTTGATTGAATCTACTGGGTGGGAGGGGGGAGTCAACGGCGCGCCGCGCTGACCGGTTTTGACGGCGCGAACGGCGTGATCTGACGGCGCGAAATCCCAAACGGCGCGAACGCCCAAAAAGCGCGAACGCCCAAAAAGCGCGAGCTCCCGAACGGCGCGCAGAGCGCGCAGTGCGGCGACGTATAAGGCGCACTGACCGCGTCATCCCGAGGAGGGCAGCGACGAGGGATCTTCCTGTCGGGGTCGAGATCGCGGTCCCGGGATGGAAGATCCCTCGCTGCGCGCGGGTTG